>DATKKH010000105.1:0-10852 GCA_035543035.1 Terriglobales bacterium
TCACCCTCCCCTTACCCCTCCCATCAAGGGAGGGGAATCAACGGTAGACCCACATTACCCGCATGGTGGGAAAGTTAACCTGGTGAAACAGGCATCCTGCCTGTTCATAAACATTTAATTGGGTTCGATAAATCGAACCCCTACAAGAACCTGTAGGGGCTTGATTTATCAAGCCCTTTTATTGCTTGTCCCCTCCCAAATTGTGACCCAGGTTGAGGGCAACCTGGGTCTACCAAATAAAGCCGCTGATATCTGTAGTCCCGCCTTGCCCTCAAGGCGGGGTCTCGTAAGGGCACGGAATGTCGTGTCCCTACCTTACAAAGGATCAGAGGTTGACATCTGAGCACAAATTTATTTTATTGCTGGAAAAAAGGAGAAAAAATGTCTAATCCCATAAAAATAATCCAGACTGATAAAGCACCCAAAGCAATTGGTCCCTATTCCCAAGGGATAAAGCTTGAAAAATTAGGCTTGGTCTTCACCTCAGGCCAGATACCTTTGGACCCGAAAACCGGTGAGATGGTCTCAGGGGATATAAAGCAGGAGACAAAACAGGTTCTGGAAAATCTCAAAGGAGTTCTGGAAGCCGCCGGCTCGGACTTGTCTAAAGTTATCAAGACCACGGTTTATTTAAAGGATATGAAAGAGTTTTCTTTGATGAACGAGGTCTATGCAGGGTATTTCAAACAAAACCCGCCAGCCAGAACCACGGTTCAGGTCTGTGAACTTCCCAAAGGAGCGAAAATAGAAATAGATGCAGTGGCGGTTATTTAAATTATGGAGTGTATCCCGTCACAGGCGGGATGCATGCATTGACACGGTCAATGCACTCCAGAGAATTTGTAGCGGAAGGCTTCAGCCTTCTATTTATTTAAAATGTATGGAAATCTAAAGGTTTCCGCTACGAAATATCAATTAAAAGGAGGCTGAAATGATATCTCGCAAAGGATTTGTTCTTTTTCTCATTTTGATGTTGTTCATCATTACCAGTTGTGCCTCATATACCACCTTAAGAACCCATCCTGAATTCAAGAGCCGCAGGGAATCGATTTTGGCAATAGCAATTACTCCTCCTGTGGTTTATTACGGCAAGAAAGCTCCAGCTATTCCCATTGGTAAGACCGGGGTTTATCTAGGGACTGAAGAGATTGAGGTCAAGCCGGAATTGGAAGGCAAAGTCAGAAAAAATATCGAGGATGCCTGCCGGAAAACTCTTCAAGGCTCCAGATTTAGACTGTCTGAATTTAATGCGTCAGATAGTTCTGTTGCGGCTGATACAGTGCTGATGACTGCTTTAAAAAGTTCGCTCAGTGAAGTGGAGGGGATCGTCTCTGAAATTCGAAAGACCAAAGCTGGCACGAACTTACGAATGGAGATGGAATCCGAATGCTCTTCTCTGGGAAGCAAGATGAAGGCAAGTCATCTCCTGTTCGTCTGGTGCTCAGGCTGGGAAACTTCTTTTAGCGATGAGATCATCCCGACGCTATTAGGCGGGGCTGAAGATTATCAATCCGAAGGTTTATATATAGCGATGTTTTTAGTGGATGCCTCAAACGGCGAGGTTATCTGGTATAAAGATACTGACCAGCCGAACAATACCGGTTATCCCAATTACAAACCTTATTTTCATGGGACACATCCTGATGACGTTCAAGATTTGGTGCGGAAAAGCTTGAATTCGTTGCTGGTGGTAAAAAAATAGAGTAAGTAGAGTTTTTAGTAGTCCGAAAAAAAGGAACGGACTCAGATTGTCCATGTTCGTGCTAATATGAAGGAAGGTAGGGGCGTATTGCAATACGCCCCTACGGAGAACAAAAACGGTAGAACAGACATTCTTGTCTGTTCATTTAGGTCAGACAGAAATATCTGACCTACCAGAACCAGAATCTGAAAAAATACGGGAAAAAACATTCCGTATTTTTTTGTTGACAAGAGTCGGTTACTTTAGTAAAATGATTTGCGTATTAGATACGTTAATCAGATAAATTTAAAAGAAGTTTTGATATGAAGAAGGATATAGTATTGGGTGTTATTCCTGCCAGGTATAACTCCTCGCGCTTACCAGGGAAACCGCTTTTGCTCCTTCAGGGTAAACCTATGATTCAAAGGGTGTATGAGAGCGCCTCTAAGTCAAAATTCATAGATAGAGTGCTGGTGGCGACTGATGATCAAAGAATTAAAAAAAGCGTTGACGATTTCGGAGGAAAAGCGATTTTAACGTCGAGTAAACCGAGGACTGGAAGCGACAGGGTGGCTGAGGCAGTCAAAGGTTTAGATTACGATTTAGTCATAAACATCCAGTGCGATGAAGCTTTTATGAATCCCAAGATGCTGGATCAGTTAATCGGCTTTATGCAGAAAAATAAAGACGTCCAGATGGGAACTTTAGCTCGTAAAGTCTATGACAGAGATTTCTTTACGAATCCGGGTAGGGTCAAGGTGGTTCTGGACAAGAATGGCAATGCGATTTATTTTTCGAGGTTTCCTATTCCTTATCAAAAAGGAAACGGGAAAAAAGGAATAAACTATTACGAACACATCGGGGTCTATGCTTTTAGAAAAGGTTTTCTTTCAAAGTATGCTAAATTAAAACAGACCCCTTTGGAAAAGGCAGAAAGTCTGGAACAGCTGAGGGCAGTTGAAAATGGTTACGAGATTAAAGTCGTTTTGACAAATTATGATTCGAAAACCATAAATTCTCATTCGGATTTGAAAAAAATCAATAAAGGGGAAATAAATTGACTCAAAAGAAAACTCCAAAATATATCTTCATCACCGGCGGGGTGGTTTCCTCCCTGGGCAAAGGAGTTGCCTGTTCTTCTCTGGGTCTGCTTCTTAAGAAAAGGGGACTTAAAGTCACGCTCCAGAAATTTGATCCTTATTTGAATGTCGATCCCGGCACGATGAATCCCTTCCAGCATGGAGAGGTTTTTGTCTTGGACGATGGCTCAGAGACCGATTTGGATTTGGGCCATTATGAAAGGTTTTTGGATGAAAGTTTGACCAAGGACTCTAACGTCACCACAGGTCAGGTTTACGGTGAGGTCATAACCAGAGAAAGAAGAGGAGACTATTTAGGAGCAACTGTTCAGGTGGTTCCGCATATAACGGATGAGATAAAAAGAAGGGCAAGAAAGGTCGCCGAGAAAAACGGGGACATGGATGTAGTCATTACCGAAATCGGTGGGACAGTCGGGGATATAGAAGGTCTTCCTTTTCTGGAATCCATAAGGCAGATGGGATTAGAAAATGGTCACAGGAATACTCTTTACATCCATCTAACTTTAGTTCCTTATGTCGAGTCCGCAGGCGAGGTCAAGACCAAACCAACCCAGCACAGCGTCAAGGAACTCAGGGAGATTGGAATCCAGCCGGATATCCTCCTGTGCCGAACATCCAGACCTTTATCCAAACAGATAAAAGATAAGATCGGGCTTTTCTGCAATGTGCCCAGTCACGCGGTGATCGAGGCAATTGACGTGGAATCGATATACGAAATACCTTTGATCTTCCATCAGCAGGGTCTGGATAATTTAGTGTGCAGGCATCTTGATTTGGCTTGCGAGAAGCCGGATCTTACAAAGTGGGAAAAAATGGTGGAAAAGATCAAAAATCCAAAGCATAAGGTCAAAATAGGAATCTGCGGCAAATATACCAATCTCAAGGATTCCTACAAAAGCATAATCGAAGCTTTCATCCATGCCGGCGAGGAGAACGACTCGAAAGTCGAGCTTTCCTGGATTTCCTCTGAGGACTTAGAAAAAGACGGTGCAGAAAAATACCTCAAGGATATAGATGGAGTCTTGATTCCGGGAGGCTTTGGTGAACGCGGAATCGAGGGGAAAATAGATGCAGTACGATACTTAAGAGAGAACAAAGTCCCGTTTTTCGGAATCTGCTTGGGGATGCAGTGCGGAGTCATCGAATTCGCCAGGAACGTCTGTAATTTGAAAGGAGCAAATAGCACCGAGTTCGACCGGCATACCGAATATCCGGTCATCAGCCTGCTGGCGGAACAGGAAAAAGTGGTGGACAAAGGGGCAACTATGCGACTGGGAGCTTATCCCTGCGTTCTGGACAAGAACAGCTTCTCCTTTAAGGCGTATGAAGGAGAGAAGATCAGCGAAAGACACCGGCACCGGTATGAATTCAACAACCATTTCAAGGATGTCTTGTGCAAGTCCGGAATGAGAATAGCCGGAACCTCACCGGATCAGAGCCTGGTGGAGATAATCGAAATAGAAAACCATCCCTGGTTTGTTGGGGTACAGTTCCATCCGGAGCTAAAATCCAGACCCTTAAAAGCGCATCCGCTTTTCCGCGATTTCGTAAAAGCTTCCTTAAGATATAAAGATTCAAAAGAGCTGAAACTTGCCGGGCAAAAAGAGCCTATAATAAAAAGATGAACAGGATAGTCAGGGTAAAAGAACTTTCTATCGGAAAGGGGCATCACCTGGTCTTAATTGCCGGTCCCTGTGTAATAGAATCCGAAAGCTTGGCTCTGGAAACAGCCCAGAAGATAAAAAAGATCACAGATAAGCTTAAATTTCCATTTATATTCAAATCCTCCTACAAAAAAGCCAATCGCCTGAGCATCGACTCGTATTCCGGACCGGGAATGGAAAAGGGTTTAAAGATATTGGAAAAAGTTAAAAAGGAAAATGATGTTCCGATCCTGACTGATATTCATTCTCCGGACGAGGCAGAACCGGTCTCACAGGTAGCAGACATATTGCAGATACCGGCATTTTTATGCAGGCAGACAGATTTGATCTTAGCCGCAGCTAAAACCGGAAAAGCCCTGAATATCAAAAAGGGACAGTTTATGGCGCCTGAGGATATGAAGCAAATTGCGAAAAAAGCTGAATCTGTGGGAAATGATCAGATTCTCCTGACTGAAAGGGGAAGTTTTTTTGGGTATCATAATTTAGTGGTGGATTTCCGTTCGTTAGTGATTATGAGTGATTTAGGCTATCCAGTAGTTTTCGATGCAACCCATTCCTTGCAGTTGCCGGGCGGTGACAAGAATTCTTCCTCGGGCGAGCCTCAGTTTATCTTTCCTTTGGCCCGGGCAGCAGCTGCCTGCGGCTGCGATGCTCTGTTTTTAGAAACCCATCCGAGAGTAAGCGAGGCACTCTGTGATAAAACCAGTATGCTCCCTCTGGAGAAATTGGAGGAGCTTCTATTCCAAGTGAAATTATTAGATGAACATAGAAGAACCTGGCTCAAGGAGGCTTGAATCTTAAATCCGGCTTTAGCAAAAAAACTCAAGAGAATAAAGCTTCTTCTACTGGACGTGGACGGGGTTTTGACTGATAATTCGGTCTATCTGAATGACCAGGGAGAAGAGATCAAGAAATTCAATGTGGCAGATGGCTTGGGCATATACTTTGCTAGGAAGTCCGGCATAAAAGTCGGCTTTCTTTCAGGCAGGGTCTCCAGGTCAGCAATAGTAAGAGGAAAAGAATTAAAAGTGAAGGAGCTTCATTTCGGCATAGATGACAAGTTGAAAAGATATGAAGAGCTGAAAAGGAAACTGAAACTGAAAGACGAAGAAATCCTTTATGTGGGGGATGACCTGTGGGATTACAAGGTTTTTGAAAAAGCAGGAGTGCCGGTCGGTGTAAAAAATGGAGAAAAGAGGATAAATCGGTTAGCCCTTTACGTCACCCGGAAAAGAGGTGGAGAGGGTGCAGTCAGAGAGATAGTCGATTTGATCCTGGAAAGCAGGGGTATAAACCCTTTGAGGTATCTAAAATGATAATCGAAAAAGCCAAAGAGGTTATCCGTAAAGAGGCAGAAGCTATTTTAAACTTGGAGAAGAAAATAAACTCCGAGTTCCAGAAGGCGGTGGAGATAATTCTAAAATGTAAGGGCAGGGTTATCGTTACCGGCATTGGAAAATCAGGGATAATAGGCAAGAAAATCGCTGCCACCTTAAGCTCGACCGGAACTGCTGCTATCTTTTTACATCCGGTCGAGGGCCTGCATGGTGATTTGGGGTTAGTGCGCAGGGATGACGTGGTCATCGCCATCACCAAAAGCGGCGAGACCGAAGAGCTGCAACAACTTTTCCCATTGTTCAAAAGATTGGGCGTGCCTATAATCAGCCTGACTGGAAGCCCCTCCTCCCAGACTGCAGAGAAGAGCGACGTGGTTTTGGATGTCTCAGTGGATGAGGAAGCTTGTCCCAACAATTTAGTCCCGACTTCCAGCACCACTGCTGCCTTGGTCATGGGTGATGCTTTAGCTATTGCTCTTTTGGAGGAAAGGCATTTTTCGGCTGAGGATTTTGCCCTGCTTCATCCGGGTGGTTATCTGGGCAAAAGATTGTTACTCAAGGTGAAGGACGTCATGCACACCGGAAACAGCATTCCGATAGTGTATGAAGATGCAGAGATGAAAGACGTTATTCTAGAGATGACCTCAAAAAGGTTTGGAGCCACAACTGTGGTGAACCAGAAAAAGGAGTTAGTGGGAATTTTCACTGACGGCGACCTCAGAAGACTGGTCGAAAGAACCGAGGAGATCTTCAAATTGAAAGCTAGGGAAGTGATGATCCGGAATCCCAAGACCATTGAGGAGGAAGCCCTGGCAGCCAAAGCCTTAAATCGGATGGAATTTTATAACATAACCTGCCTGATAGTTCCCAATGGAAATAAGGAGCCAGTGGGAATTTTACACTTGCACGATCTTTTGAAGGCAGGTGTGGTTTAATCATAATCTTGATGGGAAACATTCCCTGGTCAAAACTGCAGAAAAGATTAAAGAATTGGTTAATTTACAGATTCATCTTAATCTTAATAACCTTTTTAAATTTACTTCCCCGTAAATTTTCTCTTTTTGTGGGCGGGAGCTTAGGCAAGCTTGCCTATTTCATCTTTCCCCAATCTCGCAGGACAACTCTTCAAAACCTAAAAATTGCCTTTTCTGAAAAGAATAACGGCAGGGGACAAGTCCCTCCCCTGCTAAAAAAGCTCTCCTTAAAAGTGTTCGAGAACCTCGGCAGAAATGCGGTGGATGCTGTGAGGCTTCCAAAAATGAGCTGGGAACAGATTCAAAAGCTGGTCGAGGTGGAAGGAATGGAGCATCTTGAAAAAGCCTACTCTCTGGAAAAAGGGGTGATGGGAATCACAGGCCATATTAGTAATTTTGAGCTTTTAGCCGCTTATGTTTCTCTACGAGGATTTAAACTGTCAGCCATAGGCAGGGAGCTTTATGATCCCCGGCTGGACGAGCTTTTAATTAAAAATAGACAGAAGATGGGAGTTCAGAATATCTATTCAACTACCGGTGTCAAAGAAGTGATTAGGGTTCTTCAATCAGGCAAGATGATTGGGGTTCTGATAGATCAGGACACCTCTAGGGTAAAAGGAGTATATGTCGATTTTTTCGGTAGAAAAGCCAGGACCCCGGTTGGTCCTTTTATCTTAGCCCTGAAATTGGATGTCCCTATTGTTCCCATGGTAATATTTCAGACTGGAAAAGGAAACTACAAAATAATCGTTCACCAAGAGATTAAGCCTCTGGCTGGGAAGACAAAAGAGGAAAATATCTATTATCTAACCCAGAAATGCACTAAATTTTTGGAGCAGATAATCAGGGAGCATCCGGATCAATGGGTCTGGATGCACAAGCGCTGGCTCAGAACTCCAGATAGTTCTTGAAAAAAAGGAAAAAAAACGTAACTTATACGGAGATTGGTATGGACAAAAAGATAATATTTTCTATATTGTTAGCCGGGCTAAGCTTGATCTTCTCCTGCAAAGTGGAAAGTCCCAGGAAATTCCAGACTCCCACGACTTATCCTGACCAGGTGGTGGAGAATACCACGATGTTTTTTACGGTCAACGGGATCAGGTCCGCCGAGATCAAAGTCAACCATCTGGAAAAATACGAAAAGGAGGACCTTTCCAGAGGAAAAGGGATTTATGCGGATATCTACGACCGGGAAGGAAAGCACGTTTCCACCCTGCAGGCAGATTCCGGCTGGATAAGGGAAAAAAGACAGGAACTGATGGTGATGGGGAATGTGATTGTCAAAACCGACCAGGGGATGACTCTGGAGACCCAGAGCTTGTCCTGGAACCCCAGGATAAATAAGGTTACCACAGAGGATTTTGTAAAAATAACCAAAGGCAAAGACGTGATAACCGGCTACGGTCTGGAAGCAGATCAGGGTTTACAGCAGTTCAGGATTAAAAAAGAGGTGAAAGGGAAGATAAAAGAAGTTCCAAAAGAAGAGGTAGGAGAATAAGAAAGTGGAGTGTAAAGCTTTAACTCTACCTGATTGAATTTTATAAACCTAAAGGTTTATACTCCAGAGTCGTTAATAGTTATCCTTGACACATAGGAAGAATATGCTGATATTAAGGTCTGAGAATCTGGTTAAGATTTACAAGAAAAGGAAGGTGGTGAATGAGGTCTCAATCGAAGTTAATCAGGGTGAGGTGGTTGGGCTTTTGGGGCCAAATGGTGCTGGAAAGACCACTACCTTCTATATGTTCATCGGGTTTATCAAGCCGAATTCCGGCAAGGTCTTAATCGATTCAGAGGAAATAACCAGTTTGCCAATGTATAAAAGGGCACAAAAAGGGATAGGGTATCTTTCGCAGGAGCCTTCGATCTTCAGGAAACTGACTGTAGAAGAAAATATCATGGCTATTTTAGAAATGCAAAAAATAGACAAAAAGGAACGTAGGATTAGATTGGAAAACCTGTTGAACGAGCTGGATTTGACTGCGTTAGCTAAAAATAAAGCTTATACCCTCTCGGGCGGGGAAAGAAGAAGGGTCGAGATCACCCGGGCACTGGTAACGGAGCCGAAATTCATACTTTTGGATGAGCCTTTTTTAGGAATCGACCCGATTGCAGTCGAAGATATCCAGAAGATAATCTTCAGACTTAAACAGAAGGACCTGGGAATTTTGATCACCGATCATAATGTCAGGGAAACTTTAGCCATTACTGACAGAGCTTATATAATGAGCGAAGGCGAGATCTTAAAATCGGGAACTTCCGAGTTCTTGGCCTCAGACCCGGAAGCCAGAAAGATCTATCTGGGAGAGAAATTCAGATTAAATTGATATTTGTTTTAGTCCGATAAAAGATATAGCAGAAAACCGGACATAAGATATGAAATTAGGATTACAGGTAAAACTCAAACAGACCATAGCCCCCCAGCTGATTCAGTCCTTAAGACTGTTGCAGATGCCTATCCTTAAGCTGGAGCAGCTCTTACGGCAGGAGCTTTCTACCAATCCCCTGCTGGAAGAGGTAGAAGCATTAGAGGAGCCGGAAACCAATTCGACTGAAGAGCAGTCGGAAATTGATCCCCAGTTGGGGAAAATTGACTGGGACGAATACCTGGGTGACGAAAGCGAGTTCAGGGGAAGAGGAGAGAAAGAGGAACAGGAGGAGAAAAAGGAAAGGCCCACGGTAGTGGAGCAAAGTCTGTATGAACATCTGGTGGAACAGCTCCATTTCAATAAGCTGACCTCGGAGGAATACAATATAGGGGAATATATAATAGGTTGTATTGATGAAAACGGTTACCTTACCTGTTCCTTAGAGGAAGTAGTTGAATCTTTAAAAAGTAACCCGGAAACCACCAAAAAGGTTCTTAAACTAATTCAAAGCTTTGATCCCCCAGGAGTCGGGGCAAGGGATTTAAAGGAATCTCTTCTTATCCAGTTAAAAGAGCGTGGTCTGGAGCAGAGTCTGGCCTACCGGATCGTAAGCCAGCATCTTAATGAGCTGGATAAAAAGAGCCTTTCCCAGTTGGCTAAATCTTTGGACACGGCATTCGAGGAGGTTCAGAAAGCGATGGACCTAATCCGGACACTTTCTCCCAAGCCAGCAGCCGGCAGATTCGTGAGCGGGGCAGTTCCGATAGTTCCGGACCTTATCGTAGAAAAGGTTGGAAACGAATACCTGGTTTTTCATAATGACAAAAATATTCCCAGGCTGAGAATAAATCCAGCCTATAAAGAACTACTTAAGAAAAACAGCCCGACCAAACCGGAGGCCAGGGACTATGTCAAAGGTAAATTAGAACAGGCCCGCTGGCTTTTGAATGCAATAAATCAGCGCCGGTCGACCATGGTGAACGTGATGGGTGCGGTTATCGAGGAACAAAGAAAGTTCTTCGAATCGGGTCCTGAGTTTTTGAAGCCCTTGACCATGGAATCCATAGCCGACAAACTAAATATGAATGTGGCTACTGTATCCCGGGTCTCCAATGATAAATACGTGCAGACCCCACAGGGGCTATACGAGATTAGGTATTTCTTTAACTCGGGTATGACCAGGGAGGATGGCCAGGAGATCTCCAAGCGGCAGATCAAAAGCCTGTTGGAGGAGATAATCAAACAGGAAGACCCAAACTCACCTTTGTCTGACAGAGAAATTTATACCCGGCTGAAAGAAAAGGGGTTGAATCTGGCGCGTAGAACTGTAACCAAGTATCGGGAGGAGCTTAAAATTCTTCCAGCCCGCTTCCGTAAAAGGATAACCGGCAATAAAAACAAATCCGAAAATAAGACTAGGGAAGAGAATACCACATCCCCAGAAAATGTGGGTTAAAAGAGTTTTATTGATTTTTCAGTAGCTGCAAGAAAATCAACATCAGGTTAACCGATTAGAAAAGAAAGGAGAGCTTATATGGAGATAAGGACAACTGCCCGCCATTTTGAGCTGACCCCGGAGCTTAAAGAATTTGTCGACAAAGAGATCAGCAGACTGGAAAGATATTATGATCGCATCATCAACTCCCACCTGATCCTGGAAGAGGAGGGGTACAGAAAAAGCGCAGAGCTTAATCTCAAAGTCTACGGCACTATCCTTACCAGCC
>DATKKH010000106.1:0-2857 GCA_035543035.1 Terriglobales bacterium
AAAAGATTCTAATCCTGGGTCTCACGATCGTCATCTTAATCACCAACTATTTCATCACCCAGAAGATGGCATTTCTTAATTTTTATTATCTGCCGGTACTGGTAGCAGGCTACTTTTTAGGTAAAAAATATGCGATTTACACCAGTCTTTTCAGCATCAGCCTGGTAGTTTTCCTGGGAGTCCTGTATCCCAACTCTTTTTACAACCAGTCCTCTGGTCTGCAGCTAACATTGAACCTGGTGATCTGGGGAGGGTTCCTGTTCTTATCAGCCGCTGTAGTTGGAACTTTGTATGAGCAGAAGGAGAATAAAATTCAGGAGCTGAAAAAAGCATACGTGGGTGTGATCGAGATTTTGACCAAATACCTGGAATCCTCTGACCGTTACACCAAAGGGCATTCAATCCGGGTGGCTGATTATTCCACCGAGATAGCCAGAGCTATGGAGCTTCCCAAAAGCGAGGTAGAGAACATTAGGGTGGCAAGCCTGCTCCACGACATCGGGAAAATAGAGATCTCCAGCGACCTGATAACCAAAGCTGCCAGCTTAACTGCGGAGGAAAAAAAGATAGTCGAGAGCCATGTGGATAAAGGCGCAGAGATCCTGAACTCGGTCGGGACGGTTCTCAAAGAATCGATCCCTCTGGTTCTTTCGCATCACACTTTCTTTATCGAGAGCAACCAGGAGGAGAAGAAATTCAGTAACCTTCCGTTAGGGGCTAGGATTTTAGCGGTAGCAGATAGTTTCGATGCAATGATTACAGACAGACCCTACCGGGCGGGAAAACCGTTATGGCAGGCAGTAGAGGAATTGGAAAAAGGGGCAGGAACTCAGTTCGATCCTACAGTGGTCGAGGCTTTCAAAAGAGTGCTGGCAGATAAGGTCGAAGTAGCATAAGAGAGGTTCAAAGGTTCAATCGTTCAAAAGTTCAAGGGAAAAAGAACCGAAGGTGATGATAGACGCTTGATCCCGCAGGGGTCGGGCGTTTTTGGGTTTTTAACTGTCAACGAGACTTTCGATGAGATAATCTGGAGGTCAAAATCATTGACCCATTAATTTATTGCTTGGTAATGCCTTAGCTTTAAACTTTTTTTAAAAAAATAGATTGACAATTTTAAAAATTCAGTTATTTTATATTTTGAGAAGAGGGGGAAAGTTACTGTTCTTTGTCTCTTGTTCTCAGGAGGTATATGAAAGTTGCTAAAGCTTTCCTCAGCTTTATAATAGTTTTCTCCCTTTTCGTTGTTGCCTCAGGCAGAATAATCTACATTCCTTCTCCTTCATTAGCTACCATTCAAGGCGGAATTAATTATGCATCTGACGGGGATACGGTTTTAGTCAATTCCGGCACGTATTACGAGACCATCAACTTCAAGGGGAAAAAAATCGTGGTTGCCAGCGAATACCTGATGGATAACGACACCAGCCATATCAGCTCGACCATTATCGACGCAACCTACAAGCCTTCAAATTCGGTAGTCACTTTTATGTCCCAGGAGGATTCTTTAACCATCTTGACTGGATTCACCATTCGGAATAGTACTAATAGTTTCGGAATACTCATTGACCATTCAAGCCCGCAGATTATTTATAACCGAATCAAGAATAATGCTGGAGGACTGGCTTGTCCTGCATCTGCTTATCCTCTCATTAAAAACAACCTTTTGGAAAATAATACCTTAAGGGGAGTTTACTGTGGCATGGGTTCTTCTCCTCTAATTGAAGACAACACTCTACTCCAAAATGGTGAAAGCGGGATTTTTACCGAGAATCCCTCTACCAGTCCATTGATGAAGGGTAACTATATCTCTGGCCATCAAGTAGGCATAAAATGCACGGGTGGTTCTTCTCTAATAGAGAGAAATGTTATTACTCAGAGTTCTCTTCAAGGACTAAGCATAAGTGGAGCCTCTCCCCAGGTGTTCAACAATACCATTGCCAATAACACTGGGGACGGAGTGGAGATCACTTCCTCTACCGGAGTGAATCTGAAAAATAATATCATCGCCTCCAGCAGCGCCGGCACGGGAATAAAAGTTTCTTCATCTTCGCTGGACCTGGGGTATAACGATGTCTGGAACAACGCCAGTGGCAATTTCTCCGGAACGCCCATGGGAGCAGGAAATATGTTCTGGGGGAAAAATCAAAAAGGTGTTCCCTGCGACCAGTTTTTCAATATCAGCCAGGAACCCAGATTCGAAAGTCCGCCTTCTGATTTTTCTCTGCAGTGCTCCTCTCCCTGCATAGATGATGGCGATCCCAGCTTTCCGATACCTCCTTCAGGCGGCTGGAGGATCGATATGGGCGCTTTTGAATATCCGATAATCACCGGGGATGTGGATTCAAATGGCAAGATCGATGTCTCGGATGTGGTATATCTCATAAATTACTGCTACAAGGGAGGACCTAGTCCGAATCCCCTGCTCAAAGGGGACGTGACTGCAGACGGCCTGGTGAATGCCAACGATATTATCCATCTGATAAATTACCTGTTCAGATACGGCATGCCGCCGTGTCATTGATTTCGATTTAGAGAGGAGGCTGGAACTCCCTTTAATAATAAAAGGGGTTTCATACCAAAGCGAGTCCTGCAAAAAGAACTCGCTTTTTTGTTTGTTTTTTGAATAGAAAGGATTTATAATAAAAGTCCAAAGTTAATCAAATCCAACGAGGATGGAACTTATTCCCACGCATCTGTTATCTGAAGAAAATACGAAGAATGTCTAGAAAAAATTACTAAGTTCAAGAGAAGGAGGAGATTGGGATGAGATATTTTACATCTGTTGTGGTATTTGTCATAATTCTTTCCATAATATTCATCTTCCAGGGGTGCAAGGAAAAAGAAAAAGTGGACGAGG
>DATKKH010000107.1:0-6726 GCA_035543035.1 Terriglobales bacterium
AGTCTGCAGGCAAGGTAAATCTGGTCCAAGGTTCCGCGGGAAAGATGCTTTTGGGGATCGACCCAGTCCTTGAGCTTGTCCGAAAACACCTCGAATCTGAAGCTCTCCTTGTCAAACCTGACCTGGCTGTATTTCCCCGCAGTCATATCCTCCAAAAGCTTGGAGGTTTCTTTCTCCAAAGTGCCCACGCAGGTGTCGATCACCTTTCTTCTTGCCTCTTCCAGGGTCTCCTGAATAATCTGATATATCTCCAGTCCCTTCTGCAGCTCCATCAGGCTCTTCTGAGTATAATCCAACCTTTCTTCCAGACTTGCTTCTAACTCAGCTCCGCATTCAGCCATCTCCAGCTCTTTTTTCAGGGATAATGTTCTTATTTCCAGGTTCCTCCTCTTTTCCTCTATCTCCCTGACCTCATTCTGGAGTTGAATCAACTCTTCTCTTTTCAGGATGAACGGCTTTAGATCTTTGGTTTTCTCGTCCCACAGAGCTAATTCCCTGGTCACATCCTTGAGCTCGTTCTCCAGGTCGCGGGCGTTTCTTCCGCCTAACCAGCCCTCATATCTGGAAAGCTCATTTTTTATCTCCCGCTCTATGTCCCGGTAATGGTCATAGTTTTCTCTCAAAACCTGAGAGGAAACCAGATTATATTTACTCAGTATGTTCTTAGTCGAACTGGTCAGATCATAAGAATCCTTTTCCAGCTCCTGCAGCCGCATTTTTTTCTGTTCAATTTGCTGGGAGTAGAAATATTTTTCACTCTTCAGAGCGAAAAGCTTAAGCACCGAGAAAATGAACAAGCTGAAGGAAACGCCGGCAGCCCCCCATAAAATAGGTTTCAGAAAGTAAGCCAGAGGCCCAAACAGTAAAGTCAGTCCTATAGCAGTTAATGCCAGAATCTTAAAGGTCCGGTTGCGGGAACAGGCATCCAGTACTGTTTCAAGCTCTTCTTTTTCCCTGAGCCATTCGTTCTTTTTTTCTTCCAGGAAAGCAAGTTTTGCCTCTAACTCATCAATCTTGTCTTTATCTTCTTTACTTACTGCAATATATTTAGAAGCTTCTTCTCTGAGTTTACGAACCACCCTTTCGGAATTCTGGGTCTGTTTTATCCGGGTATTTAAATCGTGAAATCTTTCTTCTAATTCCCTCTGTTTTTCCTCCAGTCCTGAGGCAGCTTCGGCTTTTTCCAGCAGCTTTTTTTTGACCTCAAAATCTTTATTTACTTTCTCCAGTTCGGAGGAGCTTTCGGTCAACTCACTCTGGCTTTCCCTCATCTTCTTGTTCTGATTTCTGACCCTTTCCAGTTCGTAAGTCAGCTCTCCCCTATCCTTCTCATATTTCTGAATCGCTCCTAAGTTCTTGGTGCCAACTTTCTTCAGCTCCCCGATTTTTTCCTTGAGGTGCTCTATGATCTTCGAGGCTTTTACCTTTTCCTCCCCACCGGTAACCAGACTTTCCAGCTTATCCTTAATGGCTTCCACGCTCGAATCCAGGCGGGAGATCTCATCCTGCTGAACACAGGCCGTGGCTAAGAAAACTTGTTTGGTTGGAATCCCTAATCTCTGGTTAATGATTTCTTCGATCCTTTTCTTGTCCTCCCAGATCTCTCCTCCCGGGGTTTTGGAGAGTTTGAGAAAACCGGAGTCAAAATCCTTTTCTAAAGAATAGGAATCTCCTTCTGCCTCAAAATCCAGTCTCATCTCGAAATCTTTCTGGAATCCCCAGGAGGTCCTATCTTTCAGTTCTTTCTTTTTGGATTTGGGATCATCGTATAAGGCACAGGTCAAAGCCTCGACCAGAGTCGATTTGCCGGCCTCATTATCCCCCTTGATCAGGTTGATCCCTTTGCCCAGCCCGATCTCGAATTCATCGAATTTACCGTATCTTTTAAGATTTAACTTTTCTACTTTCATCTTTTATATCTCTTCTTTGCCGCTCAGGTAAAGATATCCTAAAACCTTTGCCTGCTGATGTTTCTCCTTATTCTCCTCAGTTGTCGAGCTTATCTTTTCTTCCATGATCTTCAGAAATTCTCCAGTGACAGTATGCTGGGGAAAATTTTTACTCGAAATATCCAAATTCAGTGACTGGGGAATCTGCTCCAGTTCAAAATGCAAAAACTGATCATCTAAAACCTCTCTCAGACTGGAGAAATCTTTTTCTTCCGTACCCGAATCTGAGAACTCTTTTATTCCCAGGTCCCCTTTGAACCTGACTTTCAAAATGTTCTGCTCCCCTTTATATTTTTCGATCTCTCTCACCAGTTCGGACGAGTTCCTGAATTTATCCAGTTCAAGCTCTGTTTCCTGCCACTTCAGCTCTCCGGTTTTGATTTTCTCAATCCGGGGTTGACCTTCGTCCAATTCGACCAGTAATATGTTCCCGGAATCTTTTTCTCCGAACTTAAGCTGCTCCGGAGAGCCGGAATAGTAAGTCAAAGGTTTCTTGCAGACCTCTTGAGTCGAATGCCAGTGCCCCAAAGCAATATAATTGAATCCGCTTTTCTCTAATTCTTCCAGGGTGATGGGAAAATCATCTTCCTGGCTTTTTGAAGGTATCTGAAACGACCCGTGAGCCAAGGCGATATTGAATTTTGAGTTAAATTCCTGTTTCAAAACGGGTAGAGGATTCTCCCCGCCTTTGTTTGACCGGTTCGGCTTACCGTATACGGTTACCCCTAAATCCTCAAAAAAGACAAAAGGGTTTTCCTCATCCACCAGCAGGTGAAGGTTTGCTGGCAAGAGACTTGGCTCGATGTTCCGGTAGATTGAGGAGTTATCGTAGCAATCATGAGTTCCGGGGAGCAGACAGACATGGATTTTGTCTAATCTGGCAAACTCTCCCAAGATAAATCCAAGGGTAGCTCTGGAGATCTGGTTCGAATTAAAGAGGTCACCGGCTACGAGAAGTAGATCAACGTTTTTCTCCAGGGCTAAATCGATGATTTTCATAAAGGTCTTCTTGAGCTGAGCCCTGACCCGGTCCCCGCTCCTGCCCAAACCTGAGAACTTAGCCCCCAGATGTATGTCCGCAGTATGTAAGATTTTAACCATTTTCCCTTATAATGAAGGTATGATTAAATCGATAAACTCCAGTTAATCTTATCGGCTGAAATGGAGAAATTGTTTAAGATTTTTTAAGAAGGCAAAAGCGAGGTAATTTCGCCCTTATGACTAAGAATATAGGTGATAGGTTGTAGAACTCACCCTAATCCCTCTCTTAAAAAGAGAGGGACTTTACTCTTTTCTTTCAAAGAGAAGGGGCCAGGGGATGAATTCGAATTATTCGTTGCTTAGTCCTAAAGGTCCTGCTACGCGATATCTTGCTTCATACTACTAGCTACAAGCTGCAAGCTTTTTTCGACCCCTTGAATCCTTGACTCCTGGAATCCTCATTTTCTGACCAGCTTGGCTACCGCTTCTATGTGATAAGTCTGAGGAAACATATCCACAGGCTGGACTTTTTCAAGTACATAATCTTTTTCAGTCAAAATCTGGAGGTCGCGGGCTAAAGTGGTTGGATTGCACGATACATATACAATTTTTTTGGGCTTGATCTCAAGCATTGAGGAGATGACCTTCTTGTGCATCCCGCCTCTGGGAGGATCAACCACGATGATCTCTGGTGAATAATTCTCTTTGACCAATGACGATAGAACGTCTTTCGCTTCTCCCAGAAGAAACCGGCAGTTCTTTATGGAATTTAATTCTGCATTTTTATCAGCATTTTCTATCGAATCTTTGACTGACTCAATCCCAGCAACCCGTTTTGCTTTTTGAGCAAGGAAAAAAGAGATAGCACCGGTGCCTGAATATAAATCCAAGACTTCTTCAGAGCCTTCTAGACCTGCATAATCGGTTACTATATTAAATAACCTCTCTGCCTGCTTAGTGTTGGTTTGAAAGAAGGAATTAGCGGAAACCTCAAAATATAATTCGCCTAATTTTTCCTGAATAGTTCCTTTTCCCTTTAAGATTTCTTCTATCTCTCCAAAAGCGATATCAGCAAATCTTGTATTAATATTCCGAACCACTGTTTTTATCTGGGGAAAGTTCTTCATAAGTACTGTAGCAATAGTTTCAGCTTGTTTGAATTCACCCGAATAAGTAACCAGATTGACCATAATTTCCGATTTGTTCAAACCTTCTCTTATGGCTAAATATCTTAGAAATCCGGTATGTTCTTTAGGGTCGTAAGGAATAAGTTGCTTTTCTCTACAGAAATCCCGCACCCACCTGACGATCTGGTTTGAAACTTCGGATTGGAGATAGCAGTTTTCCAGGTCGAACACTCTTCTGAAGTCTTCATAGGGATGCAGACCGAGGATAAGTTTCCCGGAAGAGTCTCTGCCAAATGAAAACTCCATTTTGTTGCGGTAAAAATAAGTATCCTCTGAGCGAATTATTTTTTCTGCTTCGAAATCCGAAAATCCACCCAGGTGTCGCAGCGATTCTATGACTGTTTTTTCCTTATAGTAAAGCTGAGCTTCATAATCCAGATTTTGCCAGGTGCATCCACCGCACAAGCCGAAATGGGAGCAGACTGGATGGACTCTGCTTTCAGAAGCCTTCAGGATGTCAACGGGCTTTCCTTCTGCAAAATTTCTTTTCTTCTTGGAGATTCTGATCTTGAGAGTATCTCCGGGAAGGCCACTTCTAACTAAAACAACCAGGCCATCCAGCTTACCCACCCCTTTGCCTCCATAGGCTAAATCCGTAATTGAAACCTCAACCAGATCACCTTTTTTCACATTCATCGAAATTTTCTCTAGTCTTTCAGCATTTCGTGGTGCAATTCTTTCAATGCCGCCCAAGAAAGCAGGAGGGGACAAGCCCCCCCTTACAATTTTCATGCTGTTACAAAACAACAAAGAGCGAGGAGACCTCGCACCTACAAAAAAATCAGTCATTGCGATCGATCCCACAACGTGCGGGAGAACGAAGCAATCCATTTCTTTATAACCGACGGATTGTTTCTTCGTTCAGATAGACTCCTCGCAATGACGAAGAAGAATCCTTTTTCAAGATACCTTGGAGCTTTTTAAATAATTCAATAAGCCTTCCTTTTCGGTAATCTCCAATTCCAGCCCGGAAAGAGGATGTCCCTTTAGGCTTCTGCTTATGGATAGATTTCTGACTTCGCCGGAGAGGATATCTATTTCGAGAATATCTCCGGTCTTAACGATTCCGGATATGCCGGGGCATTCCAAGAGAGGAAACCCTAAATTTATGGCATTCCGGTAAAAAATCCGGGCAAAGGAATCTGCGATTACGCAGCTTACACCGTTTTCCTTTAGACAGACAACTGCATGTTCCCTGGATGAGCCTGTTCCGAAATTTTTGCCTGCTACGATGATGTCTCCAGGTTTGATTTCCCGGCTGAATTTCTCAAAACCTGGCACAAATTCCATCGCGTGCTTTTTCATCTCCTGGGGATCGGTTAACGGGAGATATTGTCCGTGATAAATCTGGTCTGTATCGATATCATCCCCCGCCACCCAGGCTTTCCCTCTGAATTTTGTTATCATCTCTTTACCCTTTATATTTTTCCTGAAGTTCTGGATTTGCATTTCTGTTCGCAGGTTCTACAATCATCTTCGCAGGGTTCGATATGGATTGAGATTTCTGCTGAGCCTAATTTTTCCTTAATATCGTTTTCCAGATGGTCGCATAGCTTATGTGCATCTTCGATCCTGATATCCCCGGGCACCACCAGATGAAGGCTGATCAGCCTGGAGCCCTTGATGCTCCTCAGAGTCAAGTCGTGAAATTCCACGAAATCACTGAAATGTTGGTTAAGGATTTCGGACACGATTTTTTTCTCCTCTTCTCCATCCTTTAGCAGATCAGACTTGTCTTCTAAGAACCCCGCACCTTCTTCCGGTTCAGTATGAACCACCACATCGGAATTCGGCAATAGTTCTGAGATTTTATCCTCTATCAGGGTAGTAACCTCGTGAGCCTTTTCTAAAGAACTGTCTTTTTCCAGCATCACGTTCATATCCAGAAAATAATGATTTCCTGCCTTCCTCAGCCGAAGTCTAGAAATAGAGCTGACCTGGGGAATGGTCTGAATCATTCCCCTGATTTTTTGATCCAGTCCCTCAGGTGCCCGGTCGATAAGGACGTCTACGGTTTTTCTGCCAAGTTTCCAGGAGGCACGCAAAACCAGTATTGCTACACCCAGGGCTGCCAAGGGGTCGGCCACAGGGAGCCCTACTCTGACGAAGATAAGCCCCAGGATAACCACCAAAGAGCTGAAGATATCGCTCTGGAAATGAAGGGCATCTGCTTCCAGTGCCTGGCTCTGATGTTTTTTAGCCATTCTGGAAAGCGCTGTAGACCGGGAGAAATCAATTATTATTGCCAGCACGAGCACCACGAAGCTGACCGGAATGACCTTAACCTCAACTGGTCTGAAAAAAAGCCTTTTGATGCTCTCGAAGATAATCCAGGAGCAAGTTATGAATAGAAGTATCGCCTCCAGCAGGGCTGAGAGATTTTCGAATTTATCGTGTCCGTAATGATGTTCCGCATCCGCAGGCTTGTCTGACCGTTTAACGGCGAAATAGGTCATTCCTGCAGCGACCAGGTCCAGACCAGAGTGTGCAGCCTCCGAGATGATCCCCAGACTCTGAGTGATGATACCCACCACCAGCTTGGTAAGCGTAAGGAAAATAGCTGCCAAAAGGGAGCTGAAAGCAACACTGACTTTTTCGTGATTTCCTTT
>DATKKH010000108.1:0-10159 GCA_035543035.1 Terriglobales bacterium
GCCTGTTGTTCAAACCTTTCCCTTTGATCCAGAGGGTCATTCAGTTCTGAAAAAGCATTCATCAGCTCAGCCCCGGCAATAAAGCCCTCAAATCTTTCTGTCAAACCTTCTTTTTGACGGTGTTTCTTGGCTAGGGGAGAAATCTCTATCGGATAATCCAGAATTAATGTCGGCTGGATCAGATTCGGCTGAACCTTTTCATCGAAAATCGACTCTATCACTTTTCCGATGCGTATGGAGGTGTCGCTTTTAATTCCCGACTCGTGCGCAAATTCCCTTACCTTTTTCTCCTCTGCTGAAGAAAGGTCAACCCCAGTATATTTTTCAATCGACTCCCAGAAAGAAATCCTTCTCCAGGGAGGCGAAAAATCTATCTCCTCATCCTGATACTTGATTTTATTGGTTTGATAAAGCTCAAAGGAGATGAAATTGAAAAGCTTCTCGCCCAATTCCATTATATCATTATAATCCGCATAAGCCTGGTAAGCCTCTAACATAGAGAACTCAGGATTATGGTTTTTATCCATCCCTTCGTTCCTGAAATCCTTGCATACTTCGTAGACTTTCTCCAATCCCCCGATGATGAGCCTTTTCAAATACAGCTCATCCGCAATTCTTAAATACAAGTCGATGTCCAGTGCATTATGGTGAGTGATGAAGGGCCTGGCAAAAGCCCCTCCATAAACCGGCTGCAGGACAGGTGTTTCCACCTCCAGAAAACCCTGATTATCCAAAAACCTTCTCATTGCGGATAAGATCTTTGTTCGCAAAACGAAAGTATCTTTAATATCCGGATTAGAAATGAGGTCTAAATATCTCTGTCTGTATCTCAGTTCCTTGTCCTGTAGCCCATGCCATTTCTCAGGCAGAGGATGCAGAGATTTGGAAAGCAGCTGAAAGTCCTCTGCCCTGACGGTTTTTTCTCCGGTTCGGGTCTTGAAGACTTTGCCGCAGACCCCGATGAAATCGCCGATGTCGAAAAGCTCGAATAGCTTGTACTTTTCCTCTCCCACCTCATCTGATTTGATGTAGACCTGGATTTTCCCCTCGCCGTCGAGGATATGAAAGAAAATGCTCTTGCCGTGCGAGCGAAGAGAGATTATCCTTCCGCAGACACTGACCTGAGCAGCTTCTGATTCAAGTTTTTCGAAATTATCGCAAACCTCTTTGGAAGTATGGGTTCTCTTGAAAACATAAGGATAGGGATTGATTTTTTTCTCTCTTAGCGCAGAGAGTTTTTCCCGGCGATGCCGCAAAAGCTCGCTTAAATCCTGTTCTGGCTTGGATTGTTCGGACAATTTTTTTCTCCTTGAGACAAAATTCTATTGATTAACCTTTTGGCAGAATATAAAGAAAACCCTTTTAGCTGTCAAGGATTTCAAAATATAATGACGGATGACGAATGATTGATGACGGATAAAAAAACGTGACCGTGATTCGTTTCTTGGGAGCGTGAGATGTAGGGACATGCTACGATTTCCTTCTCTTTTTAGGAGAGGGTTAGGGTGAGGTCAAAGACGTAGGGTCGTATTTCAATACATCTCTACAAAAAATTGGAGGAAACAAGCTACTCCCCTATGAACACATTCTCCCACTTTGTGGGTAAGGAGGATCAATCCTCTGGGAGGTGGAAAGTCCTGACAGAATATAATAGATTCTTCGCCCCCGCCAAAGGCGGGGTTCAGAATGACATTCATTTAGTCTCTTAATTCTTCCCCTAAAATCGAAGCCCCAATAAACCCTGCATCATTACCCAATTCCGCCTGGACGATTTTCAAATTCTTTGTGGCAGCGGGAAAGGCTCTTGCCTTTATTTCTTTTTCCATCATTTTGAAGAAATTCGCATTAGCCGAAAGAGCAACGCCACCCCCGATCACTATAATCTCCGGATTAATCAGATTTACGACACTCGAAAGAGCAGTTCCCAGATAATAAGCAGTCTCCTGAATGACCTTATGAGCAACTTTATCCCTTAACTTTTCAGCCTTAAATAAATCTTTTGCCTTTAACCTGTTCGGATTACCTTGAGAAAACTCATAAAGTAACGAGACTCGATTCTTTTTCAGAAGCTCTTTTGCCCTTTTGAGCATTGCCGGCTCAGAAGCATACATTTCCACGCATCCATAATTTCCGCAGTTGCATTTGATACCCTCATAACAGATAGTCGTGTGTCCGAACTCAGGTCCCACAAAAGAAAAGCCGCGAAAAAGCTTTCCATTGAGAATTATGCCACTCCCTATTCCGGTCCCAAGCGTAATGCAGATGCAATTCTCATATCCTTTTGCCGCGCCGAATTTGTATTCGGCCAGAGCCATCACATTCGCATCGTTATCCACATAAACCGGGTAGGTGTAAAATCTGCTGAGATATTTTCTTAAAGAAAAATCCGCCATAAAAGGCAGATTAGGAGGAATCCCTACTAATTGCCCTTTTGGAATATCAACTGTCCCAGGAACACCTATACCAATACTGTTTATTTTAAGTTTACGCTGTTTAGAGAAAACTTGCAGAGAATCGATGCCCTTTTTGAGATTGCGCAGAACTCCACTTCTGCCAGAGCTTTTACCAGAGGAGAGCATTCCGCTTGTCAGGATTTTCCCTGAAGAGGAAACGATACCATATTTGATCTTAGTCCCCCCGATGTCAATGCCTATGTTTAGCTTCCGAGTCACTTGGAATATCACACGTAGGGGCGGACTTTATATCCGCCCGTGAATTCTAGGGTGGAGATAAGCTCCACCCTTACATGATTTTTATTCGCGGTGGTTTCAGGAGGTAACTCCTGAAACCACACCTAACCCTTCTGTCGGGTGATAACACCCGACAGCACAAAAAATTAACCTTTAACTTTCTTGTATGCTTCCACCCCTTTAGCCAGAACCCTCATCGCTTTTTTCAGATCATCCACATTTAGAACGTATGCAATTCTGGCTTCATCTTTTCCCATTCCTTTGGTGGCATAAAATCCTGGTCCGGGAGCTATCATAGTTGTGGCTCCGTCCAAGGAGAAATCGGAAAGCATCCATCTGGCAAAATCCTCGATATCCTTTACCGGGAATTTCGCCATTATGTAAAAGGCACCAGACGGTTTCTGACAGAAAACCCCCTGAATCTTCATCAGCTCGGCATAACAGGTATCTCTTCTTCTTTTATATTCATCCGCCATAGCCTGGAAGTAGTCCTCCGGCAGTGCCAGAGCTCCGATAGCTCCATATTGCTCTATCGAAGGCGAGCAAAGACGGGATTGCCCTAATTTTAAAGCAGTATCCGTGATCTCTTTGTTCTTGGAAACCAGACACCCGATCCTGGCACCACAGGCGCTGTATCTTTTGGATATCGAGTCTAAGAGAATTGCTCTATCCTCAATTCCTTCGATGCTCATAACGCTGGTATGTGTCCCTTCGTAGATGAACTCACGATACACTTCATCCGAAAGAAAAAACAGGTCATGTTCTTTCACCAGCTCGGCGATAATCTCCATCTCCTGCCTGCGTAAAACCGTGCCCGTGGGATTATTTGGAGTGGCAAGCAAAATTCCACGCGTTTTACTGGTTATTTTTTTCTCGATTTCCTTTTTGGTCGGCAGGTGATAACCGTTCTCAGCTTTAGTGGCAATCGGGACTAAATTTATATCTGCCATTCGGGCAAAACTATTGTAATTGGTGTAGAAAGGCTCAAAAACGATAATCTCCTCGCCCACGTCTGAGATGCAGATCATGGAGAAGATCAGAGCTTCGCTTCCTCCGGTCGTGATCTGGATATTCTCCGGCTGGACAAGGATATTTTTTCTTTTGTAATACTCCACCATGCTCTGTCTGAGCCGGAGGTCTCCTTTTGAGTTACCATATTCCAGGACTTTATTAGGGTAGCTCTTGACGGCATTCATAAACTCCACTGGAGTCGGAATGTCCGGCTGACCGATGTTCAGATGATAGACTTTGATCCCTTTCTTTTTGACCTCGTCTGCCAGAGGTATCAGTTTCCTGATGGTGGATGCGGGCATCTCCTTACCTCTTTTAGAGAGCCTAGGTTTTGAATCGGGCATATATTCTCCTTCGCAATTTATAAGAGCCCTGGAGAATCCAGGGTTTTTTATTTTCACTTGTGAACAATTTAACAAACTAATTTTTAACTGTCAATCAAAAAGGGGATTTGGAGGAGTGAACACCGTTTAATCGCTACAGTTTTCATCAATAAGTATTGAATGTAGAATTCGGATCATTTCTTGTTTAACTTCTTACATCTCACGTCATAATTGCTAATTTTTTTACACCAATTTCATTTGACTTTGAAAAATTATGTATTAATATTACAAGATAACTTTTATCAGTTAAGATATGAGTCAAACCGAATTACCCAAACAATATAATCCCAAGACAGTCGAGGAAAAGTGGTACTCTTACTGGCTGAAGGGTAAATTTTTCTCGCCGAACCTGTCTGACCATCGACCTTTCTACAGTATAGTGATCCCCCCTCCTAATGTAACTGATATTTTACATCTGGGTCACGGTTTGAACAATACTCTGCAGGATATTTTGATCCGCTGGAAAAGATTGCAGGGATACGAGACCGAATGGTTGCCCGGGATCGACCATGCTGGAATTGCCACCCAGGTGGTCATCGAGAAAAATTTAGCCAAAGAAGGAAAAACCCGTCAGCAGATCGGAAGGGATGCTTTTGTCAAATTAGCCTGGGAATGGAAAAAGAAAAACGGCGAAGCTATTTTAAACCAGCTTAAAAAGATCGGATGTTCCTGCGACTGGGACAGGACCAGATTTACCCTGGATGACGGCTTATCCAGAGCGGTTTTAGAGGTTTTCGAGCATCTTTACAAAAAAGGGCTGATCTACAGGGGAAAGTATATTATCAACTGGTGCCCCAGATGCTTGACTTCTCTTTCTGACGATGAGACCGAAAGAAAAGAAGAAAACGGGAGCCTGTGGTATATCAAATACAAATTAAAAGGGGAAGACGATTACATCACTGTTGCCACCACCAGACCGGAAACTATGTTGGGTGATACCGCAGTGGCGGTAAACCCTAAGGATAAGCGTTACAAGAAACTGGTAGGTAAATTTGCCATCCTGCCTATTCTGGACCGGGAACTCCCTATAATCGCAGACGATTATGTTGATCCTCAGTTCGGAACCGGTGCGGTGAAGGTAACTCCAGCTCATGATATAAACGATTTTGAGGTTGGAATCAGGCACAAGCTGGAAAGGATCGTGGTCATAGGTCCTGACGGAAAAATGACTAAGGAAGCTGGAAAGTTTGCAGGAATGGATCGCTACAAATGCCGCAAAGCCTTAGTGGCTGAGCTAAAGAAAAAGGAACTGCTGGAGAATATTGAGCCATATAAAATTCCCTTAAGTACCTGCTACCGGTGCGGCACAACTATCGAACCTTACCTTTCAGAGCAATGGTTCGTGAAGATGAATCCCTTAGCAGAACCTGCAATCCAGGTGGTCAAAAGCGGAAAGGTAAAATTCTTTCCTGAACACTGGACCAAAGTTTATCTCAACTGGATGGAGAACATAAGGGACTGGTGCATTTCCCGCCAGCTCTGGTGGGGGCATCGCATCCCGGTCTGGTATTGTCTGGATTGTAATGAGTTAATAGTTTCCAAGACTCCTCCGCCAGAGTGTCCCAAATGCAAAAGCATGAATTTAAAACGGGACGAAGATGTTTTAGATACCTGGTTTTCCTCCTGGCTCTGGCCCTTTTCTACTTTTGGCTGGCCCGAAAAGACCGAAGAGCTTAAAGCTTTTTATCCGACCAAAGCTCTTTTCACTGCTTCTGAGATAATCTTCCTCTGGGTAGCCCGGATGGTCATGGCAGGACTTGAGTTTATGGGTGAGGTTCCCTTTTCTGACGTCTACATTCACGGAACTGTTCGGGATGCCAATGGGGTGAAGATGAGCAAGTCCCTGGGCAATGGGATAGACCCTGTGGAGATTATCGGAAAGTACGGAGCTGATTCCTTGAGGCTTTCCATGATCCTGGTTACCCCGGAAGGACAGGATCCCTGCATATCCGTGAATACTTTTGAGATCGGCAGGAACTTCATCAATAAGTTGTGGAACGCGTTCCGCTTTGTCTGGATGAATCTGCAGGATACTAGGCCGGAAATCGGGAAAGCTTCTTTAGCTGAGAAAGATTCCCTGAGATGGGAAGACCGCTGGATTTTAAGCAAGTTGAACCATACGGTAAATGAAGTAACCAGGCAGATGGAGGTTTATCGTTTTAATTCGGCTATCAAAATTTTGTATGATTTCGTTTGGCACGATTTCTGTGACTGGTATCTGGAGATGATAAAAGTCGTATTCAGGCAGACTGAAGCTGACATCGAAAAATCTGCCTCTACCAGAAAAACGGCACATTTCGTTCTGGACAGAATCCTGAAACTGCTTCATCCTTTTATTCCCTTTGTCACCGAAGAGATTTATCACGATCTTTATTCGCTCAAGCCTGATGATTTTCAGCACAGCATCATGAGATCTGCCTGGCCCGAGCCTGATCCGTCCCTGGTGAACCTGGAATTAGAGAAATCGATGGAGCTGGTCCAGGATGTGGTTACCTCGGTCAGGAATATCCGTTCTGAGATGAACATCCCGCCGGCTAAAAAGCTGGGAGTTTACCTGAAAGTAGAGAAAAAAGAGATTCAGAAGCTTTTGGAGGAAAACAAAGAGCATATCCTCACCTTGGGAAGAATAGAAAAGCTGGAGGTAGGGATCAGGACCAAAAAACCCCGGTTCTCTGCCACCGCTGTAGCTAAGGATTTTGAAGCCTACATACCTCTGGAAGGACTCATTGATATAGATACCGAAAGAAAAAAGTTAGAGGAGGAGATCTTCAGATTGAAAGAGCTTTTGGTAGGAGTCGACCGGAAGTTAACCAACGAGGATTTTCTAAAAAAAGCCCCAGCCCAGATCGTGCAGAAGGAAAAGAGCAAAAAAGAAGACTACCAGAAGCTTATCGAGAAGCTGGAAAAAAATCTGGAAGGATTAGTTGGCTGGTGAAATAAAACCAACTTTCACTTGTATTATTTATAGAAAGAAGGTGAGAGAATGATAAAAAAATTAGTCTTTGGAATGGTCATTTTTCTTTTTCTGTCTTTATCAGCATCAGGACAGGAAAGAAGTGTATCCCTGACCATTTATAACCAGGACCTGGGACTGGTGAAAGATACCAGGGACCTTTCTTTTGTTTCCGGAAGAAATGAGATAAAGTTTACCGAGGTGGCAGAGAAAATCGACCCGACCTCGGTTCACTTTCAGGTTTTGTCTGCTCCGGATAAAATCAACCTGCTGGAGCAGAACTACCAGTTCGATCTGGTCAGCTCGGATAAGATTCTGGAAAAATATCTAGACAATAGCATCCAGATTTTGACCAAGGATGGAAAGTTTTATGAGGGCGTGCTTCTCTCTTATGCGCCGGACAATCTAACCCTGAGGGAAAAAGAAAACTCAATCAGAATCGTGAACCGGGCTCAGGTGGTTGACCTTTCCTTTCCAAAACTGCCCGAGGGACTGATCACGCGTCCGACCTTAGTCTGGCTTCTGGACAGCAAAATCCAGGGAAAACAGAAAACTGAGGTGAGTTACCTTACGGACGGGATAAACTGGCATGCCGAATATGTAGCAGTGGCAGATAAGGATGATAAGAATTTGGAGCTTTCTGGCTGGGTCTCGATCGATAACCGCTCCGGAACAACTTATCCGGATGCAAAACTTAAGCTTATTGCCGGAGAGGTTCACCGGGTAGAGGAGGTTCAGCCCAGACCGATGTATAAAGGGGCAGTTGCTCTGGAGCAGGCAATGGGGGCGGCTCCCACTTTCGAAGAGAAACCATTTTTCGAATACCATCTGTATACTCTGCAATTTCCAACCACTGTCAAGGACAACGAGATCAAACAGATTTCCCTGTTCCCCAATTCCACTGTCAAGGTCAATAAGATTTACGTGTATGACGGATCCAGGGACTCTAAAAAGGTCAAGGTCAACCTGGAGTTCAAGAACTCAAAGGAAGAAGGCCTGGGAATGCCCCTGCCAAAAGGAAAGATAAGAGTGTATAAAGTTGACGTTGACAAATCTATGGAATTCGTGGGAGAGGATCAGATCGACCATACCCCCAAAGACGAGAAAGTCCGGGTTTACGTGGGGGATGCCTTTGATATCGTGGGAGAAAGAGCCAGGACCAACTTTCAGAAAATCAGCGATAACGTGATGGAGGAGACTTACCAGATCAAGCTGAGAAATCATAAAGATGAAAATGTGGAAGTCACTGTGGTGGAACATCTTTACCCTTATACCAACTGGGAGATTATGGAGTCGAATTTTAAATACCAGAAAAAAGATGCCAGCACCATAGAATTCAAAATTCCGCTTGAAAAAAACCAGGAACAAATCGTAAATTATAAGGTGAGATACAGCAGTTAAACTTGAGAATTCGGGAGAAAAAAATAAAAAAACTCAAAAAAGGAGTGCCTATGCGTTTTTTCAAAGTAGCTTTAATCCTGCTCTTTCTGTTTATGGTGGGTGCCTGTTCCCAGGCCCAGCAGATGTCCAGAGACGTCTACAAAACCTCGGCCAAGATCGAGCTCAAGCTGAAAAACCCGGATTATAATAGGGTGATGGAACTATTGGAAAAGGGGAAGACCGACTACCCGGACGATGCAGAGATCTGGTTCCTCTTGGGAAAGGTATACGGGATCAAACATCGGGACAAAGATATGGTGGCAGCTTTTGCCCAGGCTGACAAATTGGGTATCAAGGGGAAAGAGAAGGAGGAAATGGACAAAATCGTCAAGGAAGCCTGGTTTACCACTTTCAACCTTGGAGTGGAATACGGTAATCAGGTCAAGAGAGTGGACCGGTATTCAGATCAGCTCTCTGCAGATTGGTCAAAATACCAGACCTTATGTGATTCTTTTGAGACCATGGCTTCCAAGACTTCTAACCTGACTTATAACTGGAAAGCCTGCACTTCATCTCAGGACCTGCCCTTGGGTCAATTAAAACAGGGTCTATATCAGAAAGCTTTGGAGCAGTACGAGCTGGCAATATTACTTGATTCCACTCATTATGAGCCATTTGTGAATGCAGCCTTTACCGCCAACAAGTTGGGAGATACCGAAAAAGCGATGGCGTATTTTAAGAAAGCTTATGAGATGAAACCGGAGGATCCAGACGTTCTGGGCAACTATTTCTCCATTCTTTTGAATAATAAGAAATACGAAGAAGCTTTGAAAGTCTCAGACCAGATCTTGAAGATAGATCCGGATAATACCGACGTCCTTTTCAACCGGACGATCATTCTGGATAATCTTGGTCGGACAGACGAGACCATGAAGCTATACGACGAGATCCTTCTGAAAGCCCCTGATTCCAAAGATGTTTATTTCAATCGGGGACTTCTGTATCTGAACAAGACCAGTCAGGTGGCCAAGGACCTGCTCATCCTGCGGGATTCCCTGGAGAATAGTCCCAAGAATCAGGCTTACATTAACCGGTCACATAGCCTGATCGAAGAGCAGAAATCTTATTTCAGCAAAGCTGAATCCGATTTCGCCAAAGTCCTGCAGTTATCCCCGGACGACCTGGAATCGATGAGATTTCTGGGGTATTGCTATCTGAATGAGGAGAAGCCGGATAAAGCCATCGAGGTTTTGGAAAAGGAAGTTCAAATGAATCCGGATGACAAGGAAGCCTGGGGTTATTTGAGCGTCTCCTATGCCAAAAAGGGGATGGTTGACAAGGCCAAAGAGGCACAGAAAAAAGCTGAATAGGTATTAGGGAAAAAAGATATCAAAACCTGGGGGGACCCAACGGGTCGCCCCCAGGTTTTTTCTTGTTGAAGAGACGCATGGAATGCGTCTATTTTTTTACTTCTGTTTTACATCTAAAGGTAGACCCGTCTCACCCTTAGATCGGGTCTATACGGCACTCTCTTTGATAAGATTCTGTCATACGGAAATCAAAGACCCACGTTGAGTACAACGAGGGTCTTCTTCTTGCAGAGATTAATCGAATTGCGTCTCTTTTTTTATTCCTGTCTTTCTGAATAGCTGCAGTTGAAAACAGTCTTATACTTTTGACACTCCTTTGACCCCTTATTCCGGCTGGGGGTTTCAGTATCTGACTCCGGTTTGACTTTCTCT
>DATKKH010000109.1:0-4739 GCA_035543035.1 Terriglobales bacterium
TTCCCCCGAAGAGGTGGGTTTGCATCTGCACAAGACCAAAGCAGATGAGATGCTGAAGAAGATAAGCTGAGTTTTTGGATCTTCAAAAAATGTAGGGGCGCAGCATGCTGTGTCCCTTCAGATATCGATCGTTTACTTAACTTGAGACGCATTCAATGTGTCTCAAGTTATTGAGTCAGGAAATAGGAGTATAAACTATCAGGTTTATCAAGGTATGCTGAAACTTTACACTTCATAACGTCTAAATGAGCAAAAAAACTAAAATGGTTTTGATCGGTAATCAGCTCATTGGGCTAGTGGGATTGGAGGAGATTTTCGATGAGCTTTACCGGTCTGAACAGAAGCCGGATGAGAAAATTAAAGCAAGGATAATCGACTCCGCCAGGAAAGAAAACTATATCCCCTATAAACAAGAATCGATCTACTCTGAGGCTTTGCTCAGAGAATACACCCTGTATTGCGAGAGGAAGACGAAGGGTTCATCATCTACAACTGAGATGTGCTGCGATACATATCAAGGTGTCCCCAGAGAAAACATTCCCTGGTATCCGACTATATATGAGGAAAAATGCGATGGGTGTAAAAAATGTTTTGAGATGTGCCCGCAAAAAGTCTATTTCTGGGATGAGAAAGTAAACAAGCCTAAAGTCATAAACCCTTTTGCCTGCGTGGTAGGATGCTCCGGCTGTGCCGAGGTCTGCAAGTTGAAAGCAATCAGTTTCCCGCCTTTGAGTATTTTAGATAATCTAAAGTCTAATTAAAATTTCAGGGGCGTATTGCAATACGCCCCTACCGTGCTTTTTCATGTAAGGGTTCAAAATTTTGAACCCCTACGCCTTTTTGTTTGACTTCTGCAATCTTAATTCATATAATAAGTTACAATTTTCACCAGGGCTTAGTCGGTATGCCTGATTTGCCCTCAAATCAGGATCTAGACCCACGTTGAGTCAACCCTACGGGACAGGCTGTGGGTCCACTTGTTTTTTTCGGCAGATCGGTAGGTCAGACATTCTTGTCTGACCATTGCGAACAGACAGGAATGTCTGTTCTACCAATACCAAATCAAGCTACATTGCCCAAAGTGAGATAATAAGTAAGCATGGCAAAGAATATGACTCGCATAATCGTCTTAGGTTCTTCTTCGGGGATGCCTGATCCTGAAAGAGCTTGCTCCTCGATTTTACTGGAAACCGAGAGAAAATCATATCTTATCGATGCAGGCGAAGGGTGCGCTTCATCGATTCTAAAGCATAAGATAGACCCTCTCAAGATCAAACAGGTCTTTATCACGCATACTCACGCGGACCACTGCATCGGTATTTTCATGCTGGTGCAGATGATGCATCTTCTGGAAAATAAAGAAAATATCGAAATATATCTTCCGGAGGAGTCAGTTTTCTGGTTCGAGAATATGTTCGATGCTTTGTATTTTTTCCATGAAAAGCTAAAAACGAAATTTGAGCTGAAACCTTACACTCAGGATTTATTATTCAAAGACAAGAATCTGATTTTAAGAGCACACCCCAATCGACATCTGCTGGGGAATAAGGAGTATATCTCGGAAGAGAATCTGCCCAACAAGATGGAAAGCTACTGTTTCAGCCTGGAGCTTGGAGGTAACAGAATTGTCTATTCAGGTGATATCGCAGATATGAAGGATATAGAGGACTTGATCGAAGAAGTAGATTTATTTTTCTGCGAGTCGACTCACATCAGCGTCGATAAGCTTGTGGAATTAGTCAAGAGGAAAAAAGTCAAGCAGACCATCCTGACCCACATCCACGAGGAAGTCGAAAAGAAAAAAGAGCAGATAATCCGGATGGCAGAGGAAATGGGGTATCGAAATCTGAGGTTTGCATCTGACGGGATGAGCATGAGTCTACCGTGAAAGTAAGGGATGAGTAGCGAGTAGCGAGGGGAGAGGGAAAAAAGGAAACAGAAAACATAATACATAATACAGAATACAGGGAAAGATGTATAGTCAGGACCTATGCCCGACGAGATTGTAGGGAAAAGTAGTAGGTAGCATGCAGTAGACAGCATACAGGAGAAAAGCATAGGAAGATCGGGTCGTGAGAAAGGGATTATTTCGTTCCCTGCTGGAACTCGAAATGACGAGTGTCGACTGGATTGCCTGTATTGATGCCACCCTCAAACAAGTTTGAGGGTGCCACCCGGTCACGAAGGTGAAAGGGATTGCTTCGTTCCCTATGGGGACGAAGCAATGCTGCTTATTGTGCTCGAAAACATTTGACAGAAGCCAAAAAAAAGTCTATATTGAAAGTTCGTAAATTTCCAATTTGGAGGAGGATTTATGGCAGAAGCTAAGGTTTATAAAAATTATATCAACGGGGAATGGGTAGATTCTGTTACCAAACGGACATTCGAGAACAGGAATCCGGCAGATACGAGAGAGGTATTAGGGATATTTCAAAAGTCTAATGAAGAAGATGTCAAAAGGGCTGCGGATGCAGCCAAAGAGGCATTCCGCAAGTGGAGATTAGTTCCTGCTCCGAAGAGGGCGGAGATTGTTTTCAGAATCGGGGAAATGCTCATTAAGAGAAAAGAGGATTTTGCCAGGCAAATGACTCAGGAGATGGGGAAGGTCTTGAAGGAAACTAGAGGTGACGTCCAGGAAGCCATAGATATGAGCTACTATATGGCCGGTGAGGGGCGGAGACAATTCGGGTTCACCACTCCCTCGGAGTTGCCCAATAAGTTTCAGATGTGCATTCGCCAGCCTTTAGGTGTGTGCGCTCTTATTACTCCCTGGAACTTTCCAATGGCAATACCTTCCTGGAAGACTATGCCAGCTCTGGTTCTTGGAAACACGATTGTATTCAAGCCTGCCACAGATACTCCGATGTCAGCTTACAACCTGGTGAAGATCTGTGAGGAGGCAGGAATACCAAAAGGAGTAATCAACCTCGTTACCGGCTCAGGCTCGGACGTCGGAATACCTTTGATGAAATCAAAGGATATAAAGGTGGTTTCATTTACCGGCTCGACCGAAGTCGGGAGAAAAGTCTCCGAAGTCTGCGCAACAGATTTCAGGCATGTCCATCTGGAAATGGGCGGGAAGAATGGGATTATGGTGATGGATGATGCGCGAATCGATTTAGCAGTCGAAGGAGTGCTCTGGGGAGGGTTCGGCACGACTGGCCAGAGATGTACTGCAACTTCCAGAGTGATAGTTCACAAGAAAGTCTATAATGATTTCATAGATAAACTCGTTGTAAGAGCCAAAGCCCTGAAAGTGGGTAATGGTTTAGACCCTACCGTGGAGATGGGACCCTCTATAAACGAAGGACAGCTCGAAACGGTGATGAGCTATGTCAAAATTGGAAAAGATGAAGGAGCAAAACTGCTCTGCGGAGGAAACAGGTTAAGTTCCGGAAGTTATCAAAACGGATTTTTCCATGAACCTACCATCTTCGGAGAGGTTGATCCCAAGATGAGAATTGCCCAGGAGGAGATTTTTGGTCCTGTCGTTTCAATTATTCCCTGCGACAGCCTGGAACAGGCAATTGAAATCTGCAACGGCACGATCTATGGGCTTTCAGCTTCGATTTACACCCAAGACATAAACAAAGCGTTTCAGGCGATGAGAGACGTCTACACCGGAATATTCTATGTAAACGCTTCGACTATCGGAGCAGAAGTCCACCTGCCTTTTGGCGGAACCAACCAGACCGGAAACGGGCACCGGGAAGCAGGAGTTGCCGGGATCGACGTTTTCTCCGAGTGGAAATCGATTTATGTGGATTTCAGCGGCAGATTGCAAAAGGCGCAGATCGACGCTTAGCTGAAATCTTTTTGGATTTAGTCGATAATTAACCGAGCGGGTGGGCATTTGCCCACCCCTTAAAACTTTATTAAGGGAGTTTATGCAGAAAAGAAAAGTGCTTATTATGGGAGCTGCAGGCAGGGATTTTCACAACTTCAATTTAGTTTACAGGGATAATCCTCAGTACCAAGTAGTGGCATTCACTGCCACCCAGATACCGGATATCGAGGACAGGAAATATCCTCCAAAGTTAGCTGGAAAGCTGTATCCAAACGGAATACCGATCTGGGCAGAAGATGAACTGGTCCAGATCATCCAGAAACATAAGATCGATGAGGCGGTTTTCTCCTACTCGGACGTTTCCTACGAATATGTTATGCACCGGGCTGCTCAGGTTCTGTCCGCAGGTGCCGATTTCAGGCTCTTAGGTGCAACAGTAACCATGCTCAAGTCCAAATTGCCGGTCATCGCAGTATGCGCTGCCCGCACCGGAAGCGGGAAAAGCCAGACCACGCGCAAGGTCTGTGAAGTTCTAAAGGAATTTAAGAAAAAAGCCACGGTCATACGGCATCCCATGCCCTATGGAAACCTGTCCCAGCAGATCTGCCAGAGATATTCAAAACTTTCTGACCTGAACAAATATAAATGCACTATCGAGGAAAGAGAAGAATACGAGCCACACATCGAAAGAGGAAATATCGTCTATGCAGGGGTGGATTATGGTGTAATTCTGAGGGAAGCAGAGAAAGAGTCGGATATCATTGTCTGGGATGGTGGTAATAATGATCTTCCTTTTTATCATCCGGACCTGCATATCACCGTGCTTGACCCTTTGAGGCCAGGGGATGAGATTACTTATTTCCCAGGAGAGGCTAATTTGATCTCGGCTGATGTTCTGGTGATAAACAAAGTCGATTCAGCCGGTTTAGAAAATATAGAAGAAGTCAGGGGA
>DATKKH010000110.1:0-11314 GCA_035543035.1 Terriglobales bacterium
AGATATCCTTACTCTCACCTGTCACACAAAAGAAAAGACCTTAAAACAACCAAACCTTCTTTTTTCCCCCAGCCACAGCAATCCTCATATTTTACTTGACATTTAAACGGTATTCTTTTATTATTTTTTGCTGATAGCTTATTCTATTCAGGAGGTAAGACTTGGAGTACATTCGTTAAAGAGTTATAGCTTATTTAAATTTTAAAACAAGAGATGCTTTAATCAGAATGGACAGCCCAAGAATTCTTAGGGCATAACTCTTTGACTTAACTGAAATGAAATATTATTTTTTCACCGGGTTTCAAATAGGATGACCTATGCTGATAGACTCGGTTTTTTTATAAAAGGGGTTTCTTAAAAAAAAAGCAAAAAATTAAGGATGAAAATGAGAGCAAAATTAATTTTGAGCCTTCTGCTGGTTGTAGGCATTTATCCACTTACCTCTGGGCAGTATCGAATGGAAATTCCGTCCAGGGATACGCTCGTCTCCAGACAGTCGGAGCTTCCGGCCGGGGAGCAAACCTTAGAGCAGGCTGTTGACCCGAAGGAGTACATAATCGGGCCCGGAGATCTTCTGTCCGTTGTGCTCTGGGATGAATTCCAGACCACCTACAATTTGAAAGTCAATCCAGAGGGTGAGCTTCTGATCCCCCGGGTGGGGAGCCTTCAGGTCTCCGGGAAAAACTTGGAAGAGGTTAAATCGAAAGTCAAGGAAGAGGTGTTGAAGAAATACAGAAATATCGACGTGACGGTGAGTTTGCTGAGCTTAAGAAAATTCAAAGTCTCGGTGACAGGTGCGGTCACGAACCCCGGAATTTATTCAGCCTATGCCAATGAACGGGCCTCGGAGATAATCCAGAAAGCAGGAAGGGGACTCCCCAATTCCAGTACCAGGAACATAATCCTCAAGAGAAACGACGGGTCGCAGAGGAAGATTGACATCCAGAGATTCTTGAAAACCGGAAATAACGAGCGGAACCCTTATGTCCTGGATGGCGATATACTCTATGTTCCTTTGAAAGACACTGCCATGTATTATGGGATCTATGGAGCAGTTAAAGATCCTGGAGAATATGAATATTTTGAAGGCGATAGTTTGTTGGACTTAGTCAGCCTGGCCGGAGGCCTGGAGCCGGACGTCGATTTATCCACCGTCGAGGTAGTCAGATTTGATCCCGATAACAAGAATACCAGCGCCTTCAGAAAGGATTTGACTCCGCTTTTCACAACAGGAAGCCGTGACGAAAATATACCTCTTATACCGGGTGACAGAGTTTTCATCCGTTCGCTTCCCGATTTCAAGGAGAAAAAACAGGTCAGCATTACGGGAGAGGTTTTTTACCCCGGGGACTATGCTATAGAGGAGGGCAAGACCAGGCTATCAAAGTTGATCAGCATCGCTGGCGGGTTTACGGACGAAGCTTCTTTAACCGAGGCAGAAATGATCAGATCGGATAATCCCCAATCGATAGACCTGGAGTATGAGAGGCTCAAAAAAATACCGGTAGCAGATATGAAAGACTACGAATATGAATATTTTAAAACCAAATCCAGGGAGAAGTCCGGCAGGGTCTCGGTCGACTTTGTCAAGCTCTTCAAGGGAAAAGACCAGAAAGAGGACATACTGTTAAAAGATGGAGATCAGGTGTTTGTCCCGAAGAAAAGCTTAGTCATTAAAGTCTCCGGCAATGTGATTAATCCCGGTCTATTGACCTACGAACCAGGGAAAGATTACAACTATTATATCCAGAAAGCAGGCGGTTATGCCTGGAGGGCAAGCACTGGGAATGTTAAACTGATCAAGGCGACTACTGGTGAGTGGAGAAAACCCGGCGGAATCATTGAGCCAGGGGACGTTATCTGGGTGCCGGAAAAGCCAGAAAGGCATACCTGGAATACTTTCAAAGACATTTTGGCAGTCGTCAGCAGTGCAGCCACTATTTATTTAGTCGTCTACAATGCAAGCAAATGAGTTCTGAGAAAACAAATGACTGAGGAAAAATCAAATAATCCAAATTCTACTGCTACAGAGCAGGAAAAGATAAATCTTTACAATTATCTGGCTGTTTTGGTCAAATACAGGCGGTTTATTTTTTTCAATTTTATTTTTATTTGCTTTACCGTTGGTGTTCTCTCGCTTTTTCTTCCTAACTGGTACCGTGCCAAAACCACCCTTCTGCCACCAGAGAGAGGAAATGTGGGTCTGGGGGTTTCCAGTTCCATTTTAGGGGAATTCTCCGCCTTAAGCGGGCTAAGTCTTCCGATGACTGCAACCCCATCAGACGTTTTCGCGGCAATACTTAAAAGCCGTGCAGTAGTCGAGCCAGCAATCAAGGAAGAGGACCTTCTAAAAGTCTATGGGGTCAGAAAGATGGAGGACGGTCTCAGGGAATTCTTTTCCCACCTGAAAGTAACAGTGGAAAATGAGGGGATTATCTCTATCGAATTCGAGGATAAGAACAGAGACCGGGCAGCCCGGGTGGCAAATCTTTTGGTAGAAAAGCTGGATCTGGTCAACCGCACAACCAGCACCTCAAAAGCTAAGAACGCAAGAGTTTTCATCGAAGAAAGACTGAACCAGACCCAGGCGAATCTGAAGACAGCTGAGGATAGTTTAAAGAATTTTCAGGAGGCAAATAAAGCTATAGTTCTTGACGAGCAGATGAAAGCCTCTGTTCAAGCCGCAGCCGAATTAAAAGCTGAGTTGACCTCGGACGAAATCCAGATGAATGTGCTGGGCAAGAATATGTTGCCCGACCATCCACAGATGCAGCAATTGAGATCCCGTATAAACGAGATCAGAAGACAATTAAGCACACTGGAATCAGGTTCAGAAAACGCAAATGACAATAAAGTCCTTGGTGTGCCTTTCTCTCAGGTTCCATCTTTGAGCCTGGAACTGGCCCGTCTTACGCGTGAGGTTAAAATTCAGGAAAAGCTGTTCGAGCTTCTAACCCAGCAGTATGAGCAATACAAGATAGAGGAAACCAAGGATACCCCAACGGTTCAGGTATTGGACAAAGCTTCGCCCCCGGAGACAAAATACAAGCCCAAACGGGTAACTATGATCTTGATAGCTGGAATTGCCAGCTTGTTTTTAGGAGTAATTTTCTCTTTCAGCCTAGAGTATATCGAAAGGACTAAGGCAGGACAGCCAGAGGATTATAGAAAAATAGAGGAAATGATCTCGGTGGTTAGAAAAGACCTGGCAGGATTAAAGGATGTAATAAGTTTTAAGAAGAACAAAAAAAGTGGGTAAGATGGGAAAATCACAATTAAGCAGGAAATGGAATGCAAAACTACATCGATCCTAAAGCAAGATTTGGCGAGGGCACAAAAATCGGCTGGTATTCAGTTATCTTAGAAAATGTGCAGATAGGCAAAGAGTGCACCATAGGGAATAATGTAACTATTTATTCCGGGACAAAAATTGGCGATTATGTGAGAATTGATGACAATACTGTGATCGGAAAGAAACCGATGAAGGCTGCAAGAAGTGCCATTACCAAGGAACAGGAACTTCCTCCAGCGAAAATAGGAGATCATTCCATTATCGGTACGTCGGTAGTTATTTATAGAGGAGCAGTTCTAGGAAATAAGATTTTAGTAGCAGACCTTTCCACAATCAGGGAAAATGTTACAATTGGAGATTTCACCATCGTGGGAAGGGGGGTAGCTATTGAGAACTTCTGCAAGATCGGATCTTACTGTAAATTAGAGACCAATGTTTATATTACCGCATATTCAGAGCTAGAGGATTACTGTTTCATTGCTCCGTGTGTTGCTACCAGCAATGATAACTTTATGGGGAGGAGCAAGGAAAGGTTCAAGCATTACAAGGGAGTGACTGTCAAAAAGGGTGGCAGGATCGGGCTTAATTCCACGATTCTTCCTGGTAAAGTAATTGCCGAGGATTCGCAGGTGGCAGCCGGAGCCGTGGTCACTAAAGACACACCGCCAAAAAAGATCGTCCTGGGTGCACCGGCGAAAGTCCTGAGAGACGTGCCAGAAGACCAGCTTTTGGAAAATCAATAGAAAATCCGGAGGAGAAAATGAAAGTCCCGTTTCTGGACCTGAAAAGGGAATATGCTTCTATTAGAAAAGAAATCGACCGGGCAATAGCTGAAGTGTTTAATAATACTCAATTCATCCTTGGACCGGAAGTAAAGGCATTGGAGGATGAGATCGCGAGCTACTGCGAGACCAAATATGCCATCGGAGTTGCTTCAGGCACTGATGCTCTGCTTTTATCCCTGCGGGCTTGTGGAGTTGAACCAGGGGATGAGGTTATTACCTCGACTTTTTCCTTCTTCGCCTCAGCTGGAGTTATAGCTAATCTAAGAGCTAAACCGGTCTTTGTTGATATCGATTCTTTTACTTACAATATAAATCCAGAACAAGTTGAGAAAAATATTACTAAAAAAACCAAAGCCATCATGCCGGTTCACCTTTTTGGCCAGTGTGCGGATATGGATCCGATTTTAGCCATAGCTAAAAAGCATAAGGTAAAAGTAGTCGAGGATGCAGCCCAGTCCATCGGTGCAAAATATAAGAACAAAAAAGCAGGTTCAATGGGGGATGCAGGATGTTTTAGCTTCTACCCATCCAAAAACCTTGGTGCGGCTGGCGATGGCGGGATGGTCGTAAGCAATGATCCGGATTTAGCAGAAAAATTAAGACTTCTGAGGGTGCATGGCTCTAAGTCTAAATATCTCCATTCCGTGGTCGGATATAACAGCAGGCTGGATACTTTGCAGGCGGCTATTTTGAAAGTTAAGCTTCAGTATTTGAATTCCTGGCACGAAAAGAGACGGGAAAACGCAGCTTATTATGACCAGGTATTCAAAGGATTGGACCTTATCACTCCTAAATCTGAAAGTTTCAATTATCATATTTACAACCAGTATACCATAGCAGTAAAAGACAGGGATAAACTGAGAGAGCATTTGACTCAAAATCAAATAGGGTTCGATACTTATTACCCGCTTCCTTTGCACCTACAGAAATGCTTTGAGGATTTGAAATATAGACAAGGCGACCTGCCAAATGCAGAAAAAAAAGCACATGAGGTGATCTCGCTTCCTATCTATCCGGGACTGAGAAGAGAAGAACAGGATTTTGTGATAGAAATACTGGTCAATTTCTTAAAGAAAGCTTAGCGGCACATTCCTTTTCAATGTTTACTATTGTAACCCTCGCTTTCTCTTACTGGAAAAATGAGAGTTTGGGATGCCAGGAACTGCAAAGAAAATAATCCGTAATACTTTATATAATTCAGCTGGGTTTATCAGTCTGATTTTGGTGAATTTACTTTTGACTCCTTTTATTTTAAGCAACTTAGGAAGTCAGAAATTCGCCATCTGGTCTCTGATATTTGTAGTTACTATGTATCTCAGCTTTCTGGATTTTGGAATCACCGGTTCCTTCGCTAAATACATTGCTGAATATCAGGCTAAAAAGGACAGCTTTTCAATAAACGCAGTAATTAACTGCGGACTACTTTTTTTCCTGGGATATACTCTGCTTATCGTGTTAGTTGTTTTTCTGTTTAGAGATTTAATTGCCTCGATCCTTAAAATACCTTATCCTTTAAAGCATGAATTCTTATTCACTTTAGTTTGGATAGCGATGATCTTCGCGGTCTTTAACGGCTTAAGAATATTCCGGGAGACCCTTTTTGGTATCCAGAGGATGGATGTTCTTAACAAAATCACTGTGGTTTCCTCTATCTTTTATGCCGCGGGAGTTTTTTTCTTCCTACGGAACAATTGGGGAATTAAGGGGCTGGTGATCAGCTATGCGATTCAATGCACTCTAATAACTCTGGGAAACATTTATTTTACTAGAAAATTTCTCCCCACCCTTAAAATCGGATTTACCTATATTCGAAAAGAGATTTTCAGAAAACTGTTTGGTTTCGGCATCAAAATGCAAATTTGCAGCCTGGCTTCACTGGTTCATCTTCAAACGGACAAAATAATTCTTAGTTACTTTTTGGGTTTGAATTTTGTTACTTTCTACGAGTTAGGACAAAAAGCAGCCTCCGCTGTGAAGATGATCCCTGCTTTGCTTCTCAGTGCTTTAGTGCCAGCCATATCAGAGTTAGAAGCGGTTAGTGAACACGAAAAGCTTAAGGACCTCTACAGAAGAGGATCGAAATACATTTGTCTGGTAGTTTTTCCACTTTTATTTATAACCTTAATCTGCGCACCTCAATTGATAAAACTCTGGGTAGGGCCAGGGTATGACCTCTCAGTATTGACTTTTCAAATATTAGCAATAGAATATAGTTTGAATTTATTGACCGGAATGGGTACTTCCATTGTAAGAGGTATAGGCAAACCAGAGTATGAGGCCAGGTACGCAGTAATAGTGATGGTATCGCAGCTGATTTTGAGCATAATTTTCGTCCAGCTGATGGGTTATAAAGGGGTTTTGTTAGGTTTATTGATTTCCGGAATAACAGGATCTTTATATTTCCTCATCACGTTTCATAAATTTTTTGAGGAAAAATTCTCGCAGTTTGCCACAGAGATCTATCTGAAATCGCTCTCGAGTTCCATCCTGGCTTTCCTGGCAGTTCTGCTGCTGAGCTTTTATTTGGGCAAGCTAATGATTATCAATTCTGGACCTGGGGCTCTGGTTTTTCTGTTTTTCAAGGTGATAGTTTTCTCCTCAATATTTCTTTTTCTAATAATAAAAAGCAGGTATATCGATGTAACCGATATTCAACTTTTTAAATCATATATAGGAAGAACCTAGATCACCTGGTCGGTCGGAACCTTGAAGACCAAAGGATCCTTATGGTTTCTGAAATCAATCATTACGAGTTATATTCATTAAATGTCAAAAACCTGAAGAGAAAATTAATTTTCTTTTTCTTTGTACAATTACTGTTGATAGGGGGTATAATTCTTTATCTGGGTTTTGATTCCAGATATCTGTTTATCATCAGTTCGGCTATTATTCTGTTAGTAACCGCGACACTTCTTTATGTCAAAGCACCCCATTGGATAGTCTTCTGCAACATCCTGCTGGTTGCTCTCCCGGCTTATCGGTTTCTTTCAATCAGGTCAATAGACTGGATGGGACTGGGATTAACGCTTTCGGTTTTATTCTCTTGGTTTTTAGATGGCAATTCCCAATTTTGGCTGAAGAGGATTGACCTATATATAGTTCTGTATTTATGTCTGATTCTGATTTCTGGTTTGGCAAGTGGGAACTTGAATCCTAATTCTAGAATAACTTTGTACGGCTTTATAACCTTTTTTGCAGCTCGCTCTTTTATAAAAAATAACAAACAGTTGCGGATTGCTTTCCTTCTGATACCAATTTATGGTTTGTTGCTTATACTTCAAATGGCAGCAGGTTTTGCCCGGCATCATCCGGAATTGCTCACTTTTTCCTTTTCCCGGAAAGAGGCAGATGTTTCCTGGGGCAGTACGAATTATCTGGCAGCCCTTTTGGTATTAGTGATCCCACTGACTCTATCCCTTTTTTTCACGGTCAGAAAAATCAGGTGGAAAATTCTATTGTTCGCACTGATCACCACTATGATTATCGGGGTTTTTTGGACGGTTTCCCGGACAGGAGCACTTTGCCTGGGCATTATAGTGATCACTTGGTTGCTTAACCTCAATAAAAGAAAAGTCCTTGTTCTTTTGGCCGTTTTGCTTATGGCTTATCTTCTTCTGATCCCATTTATTAATAAGGTCGAAAGCAGGTTTTCATCTCACGATGTAGCTTCTTACCTTTCAGCTTTGGAAAGATATAACCTATGGGAAGGGTCGTGGAAGATCTTCAAGCAGAATCCGCTGATTGGCGTGGGGATGTACAATGCCGAAGTTGTGACATTTCTTAAAAGCAGATCGACTGACCCCCACAATCTAGTTTTGAAAAGCTTGGCCGAAACAGGGATAATCGGGTTTATCTTACTGCTATTGATTTTTCAAGAGTTATTTAGAAAGGTGTTCCTATTCAGGAAGAGGATTAAAGGTACAAGTACCGATAGAATTATCTATACTGGATTTCTTGCCACCTTATCTGTCTCAGTCTTCAACCGAATGCTTGAAGTTATAGGGGATAGATATGAAATTCTATTCTGGTTTATTATGGGTCTTCTCTTCCTCATGGTTGAAAGTAAGTCTAGAGATTCCTCTGTTGTCTCAATTGAGGCAAGAAAATGAGAATAACTTTCATTTTGCCAGGCTGGGCCAAATCTCCCGTGGGAGGTTTCAAGGTGGTATATGAATATGCAAATAGATTATCGGAAAAAGGTCATCAGGTTAATGTAATTCATCCACGCTCGCCCTTCTTTCGGGAAGTCAAGTTCAAGCATAAGATGAAGATGTTTGCCAATGAAATAGCAAGCCATTTTTTACAGAGAAACAAGATGGATTGGTTTACGATTTCCCCAAATGTGAATATGTTAATCGTCAATTCCCTTGAAGAAAGAAATATACCGGAGGGCGATGCGATAATTGCCACTGCGTGGCAGACAGCTGAATGGGTAAACAAGTATAGCCAAGACAAAGGAAACAAATTTTATTTAATTCAACATTACGAAATCTGGAGTGGTCCCGAAGAAAGAATAAAAGCAACCTGGAAAATGCCCTTGAAAAAGATCGTCATTTCCAGATGGTTAAAAGAGTTGGCAGAGGAAATGGGAGAAGAAATCATAGCCTATATTCCTAATGGTATAGATTTCAAACACTTCAATATTCGCGTTCCTATTGATAAACGCGAGCCTGCTAAAATTACTATGCTCTACGACCCCTCTTCTTGGAAAGGGCCCGAAGAAGGCATAGCTGCTCTGAATATGGTTAAAAGTAAGATCCCTTCACTTTCTGCTATATTTTTTAGCAAATATACTAAGGGACCGGAAGTCCCTGGATGGGTGGAGTTTTACAAGAATCCTCTACAGGAGGAAATTCCTCAGATTTATAACAGCTGTAGCATTTTTCTTCATTCAAGCCGAAGCGAGGGCTGGGGTCTACCCCCAGCAGAAGCCATGGCTTGCGGTTGCGCTTTAGTCGCCAGCAATAGTCAAGGCGTTCTGGAATATGCTATTCATCAGGAAACCGCTTTGGTCTCGGATATAAAAAATTCAGCTGCTTTGGCTCAGAACATCCTTAAATTGATCAGAGATAACGAACTAAGGATATCATTAGCGAAAAGAGGCAATCAATATATTCAGAGATTCACTTGGGAAAAAGCCGTGTCGAAATTTGAAGAGGTTATAATCTCAACAAAGAGGCACCTCAAAAGTTAATATCAATAATAAGCGATTCCTCTTCTGGAAGGATGATCTTCAGATGAAAGTTGAGAAGCCCAAAAGAATAGCTATCATTAGAGGGGCAAACTTGAATAAATTTGAAATGCAAACTTATGAACCTCTAAAAGTTCATTTTGAGATTGAATCATTTTGTATTGCCAAAAATAATTTTGACCTGAGACAAATAAATCTATCTATTCACAAGCTGCTGGGCATTGAGGTTTTCCTGCCAGGGATTTTCAAAAGATATTATGACATAGTATTTGGATTATTACTGGAAATGTATCAGCCGATGTTTGGACTCTCCAGGAAGTTAAAGAATTTCGACATATTGCATATTCCAGAAGTCTCATACTACTATAGCTATCAAGCTGGCAATGCTAAAAAAAAGTATGGATTGAAAATGGTAGCTACACAGGCTGAAAATATTCCCTTTCCTTACGGGAAAACCCTTTTTTCCAGATGGAGAATTAACAAGGTCATCAAAAAAGTGGATCTCTTTTTACCTCTGACTCAGAAAGCCAAGGAAGTTTTACTCCTTCTGGGTGTGCCTGCGGAGAAAATTAAGGTGATACCTTTCGGGATCGATGTTAATTTTTTCACACCCCAGCCCAAGGATCTAGCTTTAAGCTCGCGATTTGGCCTCCAAAAGGATGATTTTGTGATTCTGTTTGTAGGACGTCTGTCAAGAGGTAAAGGAATATATGACTTAGTTTATGCTGCCAAAAAATTACTAGAGGATAAGGAACTGGAATCTAAGAAAATTAAATTTCTTCTGGTGGGGTCCGGTCGGGAAAAAAAGAGAATAAAAAGGTTGATCGCACAGCTGAATATAGTTTCCGGAGTGACTATTATCGACAGCCTTGGATATGAATTCATGCCGAAGATACATAATTTAGCAGATATATTTGTTCTTCCGAGTATCCCTACCAAATTCAATCAAGAACAGTTTGGGATGGTTTTGGTTGAAAGCATGGCATGTGAAAAAGCAGTAGTCGCGTCCCAGAGCGGATCCATACCTGAGGTGGTCGGCGAGGCGGGGATTTTGGTGCAGCCGAATGATCATCTGTCTCTATACCTGACCCTCAAAAGACTAGTTCTGGATCATAAGCTGCGCGAAGAATTGGGGAAGAAGGGAAGAGAAAGAGTCATGAAATTATATGACTCTCAAGTTGTAAGCGAGCAAATAAGGTCGGTTTATCTTTCATTATTTCAACCAGATGCTTGAGATATTTTTATGATCACTTTATCAATCATAATAGTAAGTTATAATGTAAAAGAATTCATCTCTGAGTGCCTGAGGTCGATTTTTAATAGCAAAATTCAAAAAGAATTTGAAGTGATAGTTGTGGATAATGGCTCAAAGGACAAGACTGTGAAGATGATAAGAAAAGATTTTATGAAAGTTTATTTAATTGAAAATAATGAAAATAAAGGATTTGCTGCAGCGAATAATCAAGGGCTTAATAAAGCTAAGGGGGAATTTGTTTTGTTCTTAAATCCTGATACCAGTGTCCTGTCCGAGGCAATTGAAAAATCCATGACTTTTTTAAGTGAAACACCTGAGGCTGGGGCAGTGGGCTGCAAAATCCTTAATCAAGATGGAAGCTTGCAGCCTTCCTGCAAGAGTTTTCCTGATTTTTGGAATTATTTTTTTGAATCCACCTTTTTATACAAGCTGTTTCCCAAAAATCGCTTATTCGGCAGATTCTATATGACCAGCTTCGACTATAATGTTATTAGGGAGGTGGATATGGTGTCAGGTGCTTTCCTAATGGCCCCAAAAAGACTAATAGAAGAGGTGGGAGGATGGGATGAGCGTTTTTTTATTTACTCAGAGGAAACAGATCTGTGTTATAGAATTAGAAGAGCTAACAAGAAGATATTCTTTATTCCTCAAGCGCAGATAATACATTACGGAAGTAGAAGTACTTCACAAGAACCGGTTAAAATGTTTCTGCAGGATCACAGAGGCAGATATCTTTTTATGCGGAAACATTATAATGCACTTAGTATTATCTCCAGTGAGTTAATTATCTT
>DATKKH010000111.1:0-3497 GCA_035543035.1 Terriglobales bacterium
ACTTACTTTGACTCTTTAGCACAAGCGATCTCCCATCTATGGCTCTTGATACAGCTAAGATGCCGTCTAAATGATCACATTCGTGCTGGAGCAATTCAGATAAATCATCCTCAAGCTGGATGGTTTTCTCTTCCCAGTTTAAATCTCTATAAGTTATGCGACAGCTTTTATGACGCAATACCTTGACTAATAAATCCGGAAAGCTCATACAGTCATCCCAGATTTCAATCAACTCTCTGCTTTTCCGGTCGATCACCGGGTTGATGAAAACCACCGGATCGTCGATGTGCATGTAAATTACCCGCTTCATCACCTCTATCTGAGGAGCGGCAATAGCTCTTCCTATTCCATATTTTCTTCTGAATTCGATCAAGGTATCGTGTAAATCCCGGATAAGAGATTTCAGGTTCTCAACTTCTTCTTTTTTCACAGTCTCAGAGAGCTGATACAATTTAGGATTACCCAGAAGCAAAATAGTTTTTATGGCCATCTTTTTTCCCTATCCTACGGATCCGTTTCCGGATATGCTACTTACTACCTACTGTCTACTTGCGTCAGCGAGCAGACCTCGTTGGCTATTTCCTCGATGGCTTTGCCGGTGATGTTGATGATGGACCATTTAGGGTTCTGCTGAAAGATCCTGTGGCTGTAGTTAAGCTCGTTTACCACGTATTTTGGATCAGCGTAATTTATATCCGGGTGGGAGAGATGGGCTAATCTTGACTGGCGGAGTTTTATCAAAAGCTCAGGGTTCAGGGTCAAGCCCACGACTTTAGACTGGTCTATCTGAAAAAGCTCCTCAGGCGGGGTCATTCCAAGGATTAAAGGGACATTGGCCACTAACAGTCCCTTATTATATGCCAGATAAATACTCAAAGGCGTCTTGGAGGTTCTGGATACTCCGGCAATCACCAGATCAGCCTGGTTCAGGTCCCTCACCCTGTGGCCATCATCGTGCTTCACCGCAAAGCCAACCGCGTCGATCCTTTTAAAATAACTGTGGTCCATCTGCGAAAGTAACCCCGGTCTTGCTTCAGGCCGTGAGGATAAAAAATTGCTCAAACTGGTCAAAAGCGGACCCAGGAGATCAACTGTCTGCAGGTTATACTGATTTGCCTGCATTATGATCTCGTTCCTCAGCTCAGGCGTAACCAAAGTATAGGCAATCAGAGCTTTAAGTCTCGATGCTTTCTTGAGTATTTCCCTTATCTGCTCCTTTTTTAAAACGTCCGGGAAGCTATCTATGATAATGTCCTTATCCTTAAATTGAACCAAAGATGCCTGTAGAACCCTTTCCGCAGTGGCACCTGAGCCATCCGAGATTATCCAGATATATTTTGCCTTTGAGTTCTTGGGCATTAATTTTATTTCAGACTGAGCATTTTAAAGAGGTTTTCCAGAAGCTGGCAGTCTTTACATCCGGTTTTACTCTGAGGAGGGTAAGGCTGGTCGTAAAGTTGTCGGACTTTCTTTAAATAATCGGGGATTATCTCAGGCTTTAAGTCCAACTCCAGGATTTTTCCTGCAAACGGAAGAACAAAACCGTCACCGGTTTTGAACTGTTCTACGTTCTCGCAGGTCAAGCCGGTCTGCGGTTCCAGATAGGCTAAGGCAATTTTTTTAACCGGCGAAAGACCGGTTCTCTCTGCAATATAGGCATAACCGTTCAGCTGGACTTCATATAAAGGCAGAAGACTATCCTGGGTCTCGGTATATTTGGCAGTCTTATAATCCAGGATAAAATAGGAGCCGTCCTTTAAGGCAAAAATCTCATCCGGGACTCCGGTCAAGAGTATGTCGTTGTTCTCATCAACCGTATTGAAATTGGAGTGATGAAGTTTTTTGACCAGGCTGACAAACTCATCGGATGAGCCAAGCCATTCGGGGAAACTGCCATATTTTTCGAAATGGGAGTTGACGAACTTTTTGGTGTAGGAGTCAATCGAGCTGAAAATTCCAGGGAAAATCTGAAAGGGGAGTTTGTTGGCGACGTGAAGCTTGAGCCAGGCACAGCGCGGGCAAAGCCCGGGCAGGGCGAATGCGCCTAAATCCTTGGCGGAAATCCGAATTTGTGCCAAGCTACCTCCGCAGACAAGCTGTCAGCCATCAGCAAGAAAGAGAAGGGTGGGGGTGCGGTCTGACCACTGATTGCTGACCACTGGTCACTTTATTTTTTGCACTTTTCCTGCCTTTAAGCAGCTGGTGCAGACCCTTATGGTAACCCTCTCACCATTGACTAAAGCATGGACTTTTTGCAGATTGGGCAGCCAGCGCCTCTTGGTCAGATTATGGGCGTGACTGACTGTATGACCGTATTGGGGCTTTTTTCCGCAGACCTCACAAGCTCTTGACATTTTTCCTCCATTCTATCGAGATTAATCAAAAACCTAATTTAACGTTTTTATACGAAAAAACAAGCGGAATATTCAAATACCAGGGTTAAAAAATACGATTGTCTTGAAGGAAAAGTAGAAATACCTGTAAAAAGAAGCGTGTCTTTTGAAACTGTTGGGGCTGGGTTCCCCAGCCCCATATTGGGCTAGTCCGCCTGAGGCGGATCGCCCCTACATTTAAAAACACTTCGATAGTTTATCAAGGATGTAATTTCGATAGCTAAAATAATCAAAAAAGCCTCCCGCTTTGACACGGAAGGCTTTGTGCAGGAAGAAAATGAGGAAATCCTATCTTATTTCAGCAAGCTCATCTTGGCGGTCTTGGTGAAAGACCCAGCCTGAATCCGATAGAAATAGATACCACTTCCGACAACTTCTCCCTTGTCATTTTTTCCATCCCAAACTACGTGGTAATCACCAGATGATTTCTCCTCATCAACCAATGTTCTAACCAATTGCCCCAAGATATTATAAATTGCCAATGTCGTGTGGATGGGTCTCGCTGCCGACCCCTGACCACCCCCAACCTGGAAGGGAATAGTGGTAGAAGGATTAAACGGGTTAGGATAGTTCTGGTATAAAGCAAAATTATGAGGTAATTGGTCTTGTTCCTCTTCCACCGCAGTGTAAGGATTCTTATAGACATACACCCTGCCTGGAGGAAAAGATGGATTGTTGTACCACCAACCCGGATCCCCAACGATCGCTTCATCTACCCCGTCACCGTTTATGTCTGCAGACCCTACTTGTGCACCATAGTCCCCAACCTCGTAGTCGGAATGACGCCAATCTTCAACATTGTCAGGAGGATTACCCCCAAGATAAATCCAGGCTTCGCCCCCCCCCACAGTAGTAATACCATTAAGAACATCTTGATAAATATCTTTATTGAATTCGCCTACTGCGGTGTGTTTAGGTGGGACTCCACTGGCGATACCAACATCAACCGTAGAATCAATCACCGTACCCCCGAAATATGTCCCGTTTGTGGTTATTACATCTTTATATCCATCTCCGTTTATGTCACCCAGTATCACCCCCCTCCCATTTAGTTTTAATCCAGGTATGGTATCCAACTCCACTCCTCCAAAATAAATATAGGTT
>DATKKH010000112.1:0-7457 GCA_035543035.1 Terriglobales bacterium
TGCTTCGGAGTAAAGAAAGGAGTTTATCTGGTGGATGGGTCGTATTATTCGAAACCAGGCTGAATTTTTTCCCGGATGTTCTGATTTTTTTCAGCCATTCGACTGATCCTCCCACCGGAGTATAAGATTTATCCTTAACGATAGTGCCTTCAATGTCTATTAAGAAACAATTTATCATGGTATCGGTGGAAAGACATCTTGCCTGTTCAAGGCAATCCTTTTCCTTATAACGAGAACTACGTCTCCCCACAGGCACCGTATGACAGGGTTGCTGAGACGTAGAGTCCGAGCTTGTCTCGGACGTTATCATTTCTCTATTTACTTGGGCATATAGCCCTATATTATAAACCAATTTAACATCCCTTAAAATCTTTTGTCAATAACAAAAACTACGAAAAAAAGGAGGTCTCAAAACCTCTGCTTCATCGTAACTGCTGAATTATCTGTAGGGGGAATTTCCAGTTGGATCCAAATGGACATGAATTACCCTTACCATGAGGTCACATCATTCCAACTAAGTATGACCATTCACTGAAAGAGAATGACACTATAAATAAAACTAAAAAGGGAGGTTGTAGAAACCTCCCTTAAGTCATCAAGAAAACTTGACCTACGTTTGTCCTTCCGTAGATGGAGCCTCAGATTTTGATTCTCCCTTCTTTTCCTCTTCCTTCAACTTTGTTTCTTCCTCTTCTTCCTCCTCGGTCTTTTTCTCCAGGAGGTTTTCATCATCTTTTTTCTTGCGGACGATGATGTAGGTCAATGTCTGCCCGACTGAGAAGGTGGCTAAGGCATAGGAGATGACAGTAAAAATGATCAAAATAAAGGTAATGCCGATCAGGAAGGCGGCTATCCCCTTTGACCAGTTCAAGCCTGCTCCCCATCCCGGCTCAGGCACCAGATAGGCAAACCGGATTCCGGGACAGAGATTGGAAAAGAAATAAAGAAGCCAGGGAGGCAGGGTCAAATACCCAAAGGCTCCCTCCGTTATCTCGGAGAGCTTATCTTTCATCAAAACTCCAACCGACCAGTTGGCTACCTGAACTCCGCGAAAACAGAAATAGCCAAAAACAAACGCTCCCAATTTAGCCAGGACGCCTGCCAGGCCGGTATAGACAAAATATCTCCACGGCTGGCTCCAGATTGAGGAAAAAAGCTGAACTATAGTCTCGAATACATCCTCTTTGGTAGTGGCTACAATGGCTGGCGTCATAAGCAGGGCGATAAAGAAAACGAAAAGGGTATAAGCAGTGAAAAGAGCCACCACGAAGATCGGGATGCCGTAGAAAACTCCCAGACCCAGCTCTCCCACGAAAGGAATCTTTCCCAGAAGCCCGATGATTATCCCGCAGATCAGCAGGATTATTACCAGGGCCAAGATGGAAAGCGGGGACAGCAGAACTGTTTTCCAGTTCTTTTTCAGGAATTTGAAAGAATCCTTGGTCGAATAGAACTCATCTCCTTTAAGTTGCTCGTAGGTTAATTTTCCTACTGCGGCATTGGAAAGTAGAAGAATGGAGATGAAGAAGACACAGCCGATGATAAATATCAACCAGGGGAAGAATCCGCTGAAAGAAAAATCATATACTGGAAAAAGACCGAAAGTTCCCCAGATATCGGAAATTCTCTTATTGCTTAAGAGGTGAGCAATATAAGTCAGGACTAAAAAACCCGCATACCCGCAGACCAGCCCAGCAGTTTGCAGGAATATTTTTTTCCCGGAAAGCGCTAAACGCGGAGCTCTGAAGATATCTCTGATATCGAAATAGAACTTCTGCACTAGACCTCCTTTTTAAAAGTTAGAAAATGAGATATTTTTTTCCCTTTTGCCTTTCATAATGCTTACAGGTAATTAAATATTAATAATTTTTAAACCGGCATTTGTCAAGAAAAATATCAATTCATTTCATTCCTGTTGAGTTCAAGACCAAAAAAGGGATGTGACACTGGAAGCAGATTAATCTAAATTTGGGTTCCGTGATTAGATGACCGTCTTAGAGAACCTCTGTTACTAAGGTGGTTCCTCTATTTTACAGGTTAAATCATTTTTTTCTGAAAAACGAAAAATTGCCTTGCAAAAGTTTTGAATAATGTTTATAATATAAAAATTGTGCTAGGGAAATTAAGTTTCTTGTGTCCAAATCTGCAGTTCTTTGACTCGCTTTACTTAACGATTCAATTACCTTTCAAAAATCTCTTGAAAGGAAATCATCTTAAGCGGAAGGAGGTGAACTGAATGGAATATCTCATTGATCCGGAGGAGATAACGAAGGTGGAGGTTACTCCCTGCACAGTATTCTGCAGGATAAAGCCAATGTACGGCGTTCCTCCAATAATTGCGTAATGAACTCCTCTTAAAAAACTTTTCCTCTCTTCCAAACCTTTTGGAGGAGAGGAACTTTTTTTCGTAGGAACAATAAACCTTCCTATCACTGATAAGGCTAAGATCGGCTTCTGATAAACTTATATAATTGTCAAAACCCGACTCTTTCTGGATACTCTTCAAATAAGAGTGATTTTTTTGACTCGAAATTTGTTTTTTTCTTGCTTAATTTCGAAAAATGTTTATATTGGAACGACCTTCAAATGCAGATCTCTGACTTTTTGATCTCTGGGATAGAAATACTTCTTTCATCCTCATTTTAGATATTTGAAATTAGAAGAACTAGATTTCTCAGATGCGCTCCGCAAGCGAATTTTTGAAATGATTTTCACGGAAGAAAGGAGGTGAAGCTGAATGGATTATCTCATTGATCCAGAGGAGATAACGAGGCTGGGAGCCTGCCCGAAGTATATTATCCCCTGCACCACCTTCTGCAAGATTAAGCCCTTATATGGCGTACCTCCGCCAATTGAGGCTTAACTCCTCAACAGATGATTTTTCCTCTCCTCTACATCTATTGGAGGAGAGGAGTTTTTTTATAAATGCAATGAAATACAGTTTAAAACTTTTTTATCTCGTTAGGGTTTTGACCTTCGTTGGCAACATCTTGAATCGGGCAAGATTATGCATTTCCTTAACCTCTAACCCCTGAATATTTGATCAGTTTATCCTGGCTATCTTAAAGAAGGATTCTTGTGACTGGAAGAAACTTTCTCTTGCCTGAGTTCAATAAAAGTGTATATTATTAATAATTTCTTAGGAGAGTTTTCGATTCTACATCTCTTTATAGAACTACTCCTTTTACCCTCTTCAAGATATTTGAAATTAGAATAGTTAGATTTCGCAGACGCGCTCTGGAAGCGAATTTTGAAATGATTTTCACGGAAGAAAGGAGGTGAATCGGATGGAATACCTTATTGATCCAGAGGAGATAACCAAAGTACAAATTACCCCTTGCACCGTTTTCTGCAAGACAGTGGCACATCCAATGTACGGGGTTCCGATTATTTTGATCTAAGACTCCTCTCAATTTCCTCTCCTCCCACAACCTTCAGCGGGAGGAGGGGAAAACCTAACAGGTTGCTTTCATTGTACTTGGCTGGTGACTTGATGAGTAAGGAGAGAGCAGCCTTTTGATTTTTTGACATTATTTTCTGACAGCATCTGAGGATTTTAATCGACTTCAAATATTTTTTTGCTACTCAATCGAGAAGAAGTGACGTAGGAAATTTGTGAAATCCCAAATCGGACTTTAAATAGTAAGAAAATGACCTTAAAAGAAGAAAAGATAAAGATTCGGGAAGAAAACAACCGGTTGAACGGGGAGGAAAGAGCTCTTCAGAAAGAGGTCTTAGGATCCTACCCTGTTAATATTATCCTGCCCACTGGAACTAGGTGCAATAACCGTTGTATCTTCTGTACTGACCGTTCGCCTAAATCGACATCCCGCTATTCCGATTTCTCTCTTGAGAGTTTTGTGAGACTATGTGAACCCCTGGAATATGCGGCCTCTGTGGGTCTTTATGGGTGGGGAGAGCCTCTTTTTAACCCGGATTACGAGAAGATGTTCGACCATGTAAAGGAGAATTACCCTGGAATAGATATTAGCATCTCCACTAACGGGATCTTGATGAATGGAAACTGGACCGAGAAATTTGCACTCTGCGATAACCTTAGCATAAATATCTCCCTGAATGCAGCCAGTGCCAAAACCTATAAGTTGCTTGCTCAATATGATCAGTTCGACAGAATTATTGGAAATATCCAGAGGATAGTCGAGCTGAAGAAAAATGAGAAAAGAAGTTCTCCTCTGATGATTTTATCCTTTGTGGCGATAAAGGAAAATATCGCCGAACTGCCTGATTTTGTTCGGTTGGCAGGGAGTCTGGGCGTGGACAAGGTCGTGGTACAGGACTTAATCCTATTGGACGAGAGTTTGAGAAGTCATTCTCTTACCCCTTATACTGAATTAGCCAAATCATTCTTCCTGGTAGCCCTGAAAAATGCCCGGGAGATTGGGGTGCATCTGCTTCCCTTTGTCCCGGTAGATTTTCTTCCGACAGATTCGATCTCTTTCCAGGAGGAGGGGAATTTAGAAAGCAACACCTCATCCCAGACCTGTCTTGATCCCTGGATTTATTTCCGGGTCTCCTCAGAAGGTGAAATAAAAACCTGTTGCTATTCTGACCAGATTATGGGTAATTTATATAATGAGAGCTTGTCTGCTATCTGGAATGGAGAGAAGTACAGATATTTCAGGAAAAAGGTGAATTCGCCTGACCTCCCAGAGGATTGCAAAAAATGTCCCAAAAAAGTGGGTATGACTCTGTGAGAAATCGAAATAGAGAAAATTTGCTGGAAAGTGAGGATTAGAGATGAAGGTTTCAAAATATAATCATTTTCTGCCACGGGGAGACGGTAAAATAATAGCTTACAATTCCTGGACCGGAGGGCTAGCTTTGATGGATCAGGATAAGTATGAGGATTATTGCTATCTGGCATCTCATCCTGGGGAAATCGGCTCGTTGTCCCAGGATGATAAATACCGGGACCTGGTCTCCAAACTGAAGATGGGACATTTTTTGATTGATGACCAGACAGATGAAGTGGCTCAATTAGAACTGAAGAATCGACTTGACCGTTTTGATACTACCCGCTTGGGCTTGATCATCGCTCCGACTTTAGCCTGCAATTTCAAATGCGAATACTGTTTTGAGGAAGTTAAAAGGGGAACCATGTCAACCGAGGTGATGGATGCCCTTATAAGTTTTGTTGAGGACAAGGCTAAGACCATAAATTCTTTTTCCTGCACCTGGTATGGGGGCGAGCCGCTTTTGAGAATGGATTTAATTGAGGAGCTGTCCTCAGCTTTCAAAGATATCTGCATAGAATATAAGATCGCCTATGGAGCCGGTATAATGACTAATGGCTATCTCCTTACTAAGGATGCAGTTTCTAAGCTGAAGAGCTTGAATGTAACTTCTGTTCAGGTTAGCCTGGACGGACCTCAAAAAATCCACGACCAGAGAAGACCTTTAGCTAATGGAAAAGGAAGCTACCAGACCATCCTGAAAAATATGGTGGAGATAAAAGACCTGATAGATTTAAATCTGAGGGTCAATGTCGACAAGACCATTCAGGAAGGGGACTTCATCAAGCTTCTTAATGATCTGATCCAGAATAACTTGCAGGATAAGATCAAACTTTTCTTTGGAAACGTGGAGGCAACTAACGAGGTCTGTATAAACATTGCGGAGAATTGCTATGATAATAAGGATTTCTCTAGGATAGAGTACCTTTTGCATAAGACTTCTCTGGACAAAGGGTTTTCCCTGGAAAAACTTCCCGCACCCCTGGCTTCTTACTGCTGTGCCCAGAGTATCAATTCCTTTATAGTTGATCCCCAGGGCGGGCTTTACAAGTGCTTCAACGATGTAGGGATAACCGAAAGAAGCTGTGGCAATCTTAAAAACCCGATTGATCCTTTTCATCCGAACCTTTTCAATTTCCTGAGTTGGAACCCGTTCAAGAACGAGAACTGCAAAGAGTGTAACATACTGCCGCTATGCATGGGAGGATGTCCTCACCGGATAATCTGGAGAAACGAAAAAGTTGAGGATAACTGCGAGTCCTGGAAATATAATCTGGATGAGATGTTAGAGATAGTATGCCAGTCACGCTTAAAACAGAGAAAGAAAAGTTAAACCGGAGGAAAATATGGGAGAATTTAGATTATACCCTTCAACTGCAGTCTGGGAGATAACCTTTTTATGTAATATGCGGTGTCTTCATTGCGGCACCGCAGCCGGGGAGAAAAGAAAAGACGAGCTTAATACCGAAGAAGCTCTTAAGCTGATCGATGATCTGGCTGAGTTAGGATGCGAGTTTTTGACCCTTTCCGGCGGGGAGCCTCTGCTAAGAAAAGACTGGAGAGAGTTAGCCAAAAAGCTTATCCAAAGAAAAATCAAATTAGGGATAGTGACCAATGGCTGGTGCGTGAACGATGAGGTAGCAAAAGATTTTAAGGAGATCGGGTTTAATATGGTCGGGGTGAGCTTTGACGGAACTGAGAAGACTCACGATATGATCAGGCGAACCAAGGGAAGTTATAAAAAGGCTTATCAAGCTTTGAAGACGATCAGAGAGAGCGGTCAGAACGTATGTGCCTTGACCCAGGTTTCCAAGTTGAATCTAAAAGAACTGGATGATATATACCATGATCTGCTGAGCATCGGTATCCCTCTGTGGAGAATCCAGATGACTACCTCCACTGGAAGGATGTGTGAGATGAGGGATGGAACAATGCTACCTGAGGACATGCCTGAACTGGCCCGCAAGATTTTAAAGATAAGAGATGAGATGAAAATCGAGATAGATGTGGGAGAGAACATTGGTTATTATGGTGAGTTAGGGGAAAATCTGTGGAGAGGTTTCCCTTATTTGGGATGTTATGCCGGCTGCCGGGTCATAGGGATCGAGAGTAACGGAAATATCAAGGGATGTCTTTCCATGCCTGAGGACTGCGTGGAGGGTAATATCAGGCAAAGACCCTTAAAAGATATCTGGTTTGATATGTCTCTTTTCTCCTATAACCGGAAATTCTCACCGGACAAGGCTGAAGGTTTTTGCAAGGACTGCCCCCATATTAAGATGTGTAGATGCGGCTGTGCCACAACCGCCTTAGGCTCCACTGGTAACAGATTCAATAATCCCTACTGTCTGTTCAGGCTGGAGACGGAAAAGAAATAGATTTGCAGTTATACTTGTAGGGGCAGACTTCTCCTTCGACTTTGCTCAGGATGGTGAGCCTGTCGAACCATGTGTCTGCCCTTTTGATTTAGGTTTGTGGTTAGTTCGGGAATTGGAATTCCCGAACCCTTACGTGCCCGTCGGGTCCCCTGACCCGACGGAAAAATTGGATTAATTTGCAATTGCGAGGTCAGGGGACCTCGCAATCACTTAAAACCTCCTGAAAATTAAAATGAATAACAAAAAAATTCTTCTCCTTTTTCCCTCCATTTTTTATTTCCCCCAGGAAATCGAGAGGGTCGAGATAAAATCTTCTCTTTTGTAT
>DATKKH010000113.1:0-6236 GCA_035543035.1 Terriglobales bacterium
TGAGAGAAACCAAACCACCAACCATAATCGGGGTAGAAAGGTCTAAGGGCAGATAAAGCCCGATGGCAAACGGTAGAGAGCCTATGCCCAAAAGCTCGACTGTAAATGCCAGCATCATCCCTACCATAATGTAGACCCAGGGTATGCCTCCGGTCATCACACCCTTGACGATGGTTGCCATCACGTTAGCCTGCGGAGCTAAAAGCGGCGTGGGATGAGCCGCGCTTGCCACAAATCCGAAAGACTTGTCTAAAAGTTGGATAATAAGTCCCATAAAAAGAGCTGGGAAAACCAGACCCAAAAAAGTCATGGTCTGCATATGCCTGGGAGTCCCACCTAAGAGGAATCCGGTTTTCAGGTCCTGGGATATATCCCCGGACATACATACTGCCAGGCAAACCACTGTGCCAATCGTCATAACTGTTACCATACCTTTGAAACCGGATATCCCAAAGGCTAACAGGATCAGACTGGTAGCTAAAATCGTGGCTAAAGTCATCCCTGAAACAGGAGAGGAGGAGCTTCCCACAATACCCACGATTCTCGCTGCTACGACCACAAAGAAAAACCCGAAGACGACGATTAATGCAGTCCCCAGAATACTTAGTTGAGTCGAAGGATAGAAAAATATCGCTAAAATCACCACCAGGGTGCCAATCAAAACTACGGACATGGGCACGTCCTGATCAGTTCTTTCCTTGGATACTTTGTCCTTTTTCCTACCGAAGATCTCCTGTGCCCCCACCTTGAACGAATGCACGATTATGGGAATAGATTTAATCAGGCTGACAAATCCACCCACCACCACTGCTCCCACTCCTAAATATTTGATGAAGTTATCCCTGATCTCTCCAGGGGTCATAGCTGTTATGAGCTTGGTTGCAGGAGGAACAAACGCAGGAATATGCTGACCCAGATAGGCTATCAGGGGCGCTATTCCCAGATAACCTAACACCGCACCGGCTAACATCAAAGCCGATGTCCTCGGACCGATGATATACCCGACTCCCAAAAGTGCAGGTGTAGCTGTTATCCCCACATTTCCGCCTTTAAGAAAAGGAAGATTATAGTTCGGACCTTCAGGCCAGATCCTGAAACCGCTCATCAGCACTTTATACAGCGCGCCAAAACCCATGCCCATAAACACGTGCTTTGCCTTGCTCCCGCCCTTGTCTCCGGCTTTGATGATTTCTGCGCAGGCTGTTCCCTCTGGAAACTTAAGCCTTCCGTGCTCTTTTACTATCAGGTATCTCCTCAGAGGAATCATAAACAGAATCCCCAGGGTTCCGCCTAAAATCGAAAGAAAAACGACGTCCAGATTGGAGATCGGATGAGAAAAACCTGGAATGGTCTGGTTCCAGATAAGAAAAGCCGGGATGGTGAAGATTATTCCCGCAGCCAGAGATTCGCCTGCAGATCCAATGCTCTGGACGATGTTGTTCTCCAACACAGTTCCTTTGTTCTTTCTGAACAGCACTCTCAAGACTGACATGGATATTACCGAAGCAGGGATAGAGGCAGAAACGGTCATACCCACTTTTAAGCCCAGATAGGCATTAGCAGCCCCGAAAAGCAGAGTCAGAAGCATTCCCAGGATAACCGCCCGTAAGGTTACTTCCGGAATCTTCTCATGCGCCTTGATATAAGGCTCGAACTGGATCTGCTCCGCCTCCTTTTGCTCTGGATTCTTCATAATCCTCCTCTTGGTTAGATTTTGAAAGAATTCTACTCGATAATTTCTCCAAGCTAATATCAAACACACAAAGAGTCAAGTTTTTTTCTTTGAGTAGGGGCTACCCTTTCTTCGGTTTAGCTCCCTTCGGTCTTAGTCCGGGGTTCAAAGACAGAATAGTGAGCCAATCTATCTGTCGGATCGCCCCTAGAAACCCTCAAGAGAGGAGTTCTGATAAACTTTCCCCTTGCTTTCTATCAGGGAAAACATAAATTCTTGAAAGGGTGTACATCCGAAGGAGAAGATTTATGGTTCGCAAGACATTCAGACTTTCTTTCTGGCTAATTCTTTTCTTATTACTTTCCTCGCTAAAGGCTTTCTCTCAGGATAAAGACAAGAAAAGCATGAATGACTTTCTTGCCTTTAACCATTTTATGAACGGCACCCTATTTGAGCTTGAGGGTGACGTAAAATCGGCGATTAATGAGTACAACGAGGGATTGAAATATGAGCCGGATTCCTATACTCTGAGGATGTCTCTAGCCGAAGATTATCTCCAGACCGGAGAATATGAATCTGCATTGAAGGTGGCCTCTAAGATTCAATCACCTTCTGGCGAGGTTTGGTCTTTATTAGGTGACTGTTATCGGAGTTTAAACAAAAAAAATGAGGCACTTGAAGCTTATTTCAAAGCAGTTCAAGCTGATACAGATTTGGTGACACCTTATTTTTATTTAGCCCAGGTCTGGCAGCAGGAAGGTAAATTGGATTCTGCCATTTATGCCTGGAGAAAGGTCTCCGCCGCTTCGCCTTACAATCTGGGGATTTATCTGAACCTGGGTTATCTTCTGGAGCTAGAGGGTAAACCGGATGAGGCAATTGTCGAATACAAACAGGTTCTTACTCTGGATCCTGATAATAAACAAGCACTTTTGTCCTTAGGCCGGGCCTACGAGACAAAAAAAGATTACTCTCAGGAAATAAGTATTTATGAGAATCTACTTGCACAGGATACGACTGACGTAGTCATCCGCTCCAAATTGGTCCAGCTTTATTTTAATACCGGAGAAAAAGATAAAGCTTTAACTGAGGGTTTGAAACTTTACCAGCAGAGACCGAATGATAAAGACGTAAAAAAGCTTTTAGGCGGAATTTATCTTTCTCTAAAAAAATACCCCCAGGCAGAAACCCTTTTCTCGGGTTGTATCAAAACCGACTCGACCGATCCAGGCGGGTTTCTCCTCCTGGGAAGAGCCTATCTGGAGGATAAGAATTATTCCCAGGCGAAACTTATGCTCAGAAAAGCTATAGACCTCGACGATTCGCTGCAGGAAGCCTGGGTAAATTTGGGAATGACTTATTTGGAGGAAGACAGCCTCTCATCTGCAGAAGAGGTTTTCACTCAGGCACTTCCTTTATCCCAGAGAAAAGATGAAATTAATTATTTCTTTGGAGTGGTCTATTCGCGGCAAAAGGAATTTCCAAAAGCGATCGAGTTTCTGCTCGAGGCTGATTCCTTGAACCCGGACAATGTTCAGATCCTTTTTCTTTTGGGCTCGGATTACGAGCAGAGCGGAAGTTTTGACCCGGCGGTTTCGATTTTTGAAAAAGTTTTGTCTCTGGAGCCCGAAAATGACCAGGCTTTGAACTACTTAGGGTATATGCTGGCAGACAAGGGGGTAAAGCTGGATGAGGCTCAGCAGATGATCCAGAAGGCATTGGAAAAAGAACCGGAAAATGGTGCTTATCTTGATTCCTATGGCTGGGTTCTGTTCCGGCTGGGAAAATTAAAAGAGGCAGAATCAGAGATAAGAAAAGCACTGAAAACCGGGATTAAGGATGCGGTGATTTACGACCACCTGGGTGATATCCTGGAGGCAGCTGGGAAAAAACAAGAGGCAGTAACCGAATGGAAAAAAGCCCTGGACCTTGACCCGCAGAATGAAAAAATCAAGCAGAAGCTCGAAAAGTAAAAAGCCTGGAGCAGGTAGCTGATAGCCTGTAGCTTAATACGAAACCCGTAGCCCCACCTTGCCCGCAAGGTAGGGATGAATTATGCGGCATGAGCCAGATTCCGAATAGATGCTATCAGCTATGTAGGGCAAGGCTTTAGCCTTGCGAAAAATCATACTCTACATTAATGAAATTCAAATTCTGCAGTCGTCTAATTATCTTCTCCTCCTTCGTTCTTCTTCTCAACTGTGCCAAAAGGGAATTCCCCTCTGGCGGACCGGTTGATGTAACTCCTCCTCAGGTCATGGAGGTCCTGCCTGCGAACAACTCGCTAAATGTCGATCTTTCTTCCAAAATCACCATCGCCTTCAGCAAACCGATGAATAGAGAAAAAACCACCCAGGCGATCTTTATTACTCCTGTGCCTGAGACTCCCTTCCGGTTCAAATGGAAAAAAAACAACCTGATCCTTGAGCCGTCAAAACCTTTGGAAAAAGACAAAACCTACGTGATAAGCATAGGGACCGGCGCCCAGGATACTCATAATAATAAGTTGGAGAAAAGTTACAGCTTTGCTTTTTCTACCGGACAAAGGATTGATTCCGGCTCTATTTCAGGTAAAGTCTTTTTTCAGTCCAGACCTGAAAAAGGGATAAGCATCTGGACTTACCCGCTCTCGAAAAATAAGCAACCTGATCCTGAAGTGGATAAACCTGAGTATGTGACTTTTTCGGGCTTGAATGGTGAATATACTTTGAGCTATCTGGCAGAAGACGCATACAGGCTTTTTGCAGTTAAAGATTTGAATAACAATCTTCTTTGGGAGCCGGACAACGAGCCTCTCGGCATTACCTCGAGGGATTTGAACCTGACCCAGGATACTTTATCATTTTCTGAGGTCGATTTTGAGCTGATTATGAGAGATACCACAGCCCCACAATTAGTCGGAGGACAGAGTCTGGACAACAGGGATCTCCGGCTGGAATTTGATGAACAGATGTCTTCACAAGGATTATATGAGAAGAGAAACTACAAGATTTTATCAGACTCTATTCCTGGGGAATCATTAAGGGTTGAACTGGTTTACACCAGAGGAAAAGATTATCAGAGGATTTATTTGGTGACAGATGAGATGTCCAGGAGAAAATACAAAGTCACGGTTCAAAACCTCACAGATTCGTATGGGAACAAGCTTAATCCAAAATCCAGTGAGTGGGTTTTTGAGGGGTCTGAATCTGTGGACAAGTTTCCTTTGAAAATTGACTCCACTTATCCAGGGAACGGAGATGTCAGTGTCCCTTTAGATGCTGGTATAAATCTGTTTTTTGAAAAACCGCCCGAGATAACTTCAGTCGAAAAAGGTTTTATTCTCGCGGATACTACCGGTCTAAAAACAGAAGGAAATCTTTCCTGGACAAATCCGACCAGTTTTTCCTTCAAACCTTCTAAACCGTTTCAGGGTAAGATGAAATATCAATTTACCCTGGAAAAGGCAGGAGACTTTTGGGGAAACCCATTGGCAGATACCGTCTTTAAGCTCATTTTCACTATTGTGAATCCGGATACTCTAAGCTCCCTTTCCGGAACAGTGGAAAATCAAAGTCCGAACAAGGGTGAAATAGTGATTGACCTGAAAAATCTGGGAAAACCTGAGTTAATCTATGAGAAAAAGCTGAAGGAATTGGGTAATTTCACGTTTAACAATGTCTTCCCAGGTAAATATAACTTAAAAGCCTATTTAGACTTAAATGGAAACGGCTTTCTTGACCTGGGCAAGCCTCTTCCCTTTGAGCCAGCCGAACCGGAAACATTCTACCCTGATACCCTCAACCTCCGCCCCAGATGGGAAACTGAGGGGGTCATTCTAAAGTTTAGGTGAAGTTGGACTGAAACATCATGCTGAGCAGAGCGAAGCATCTGAATTCAAAAAAAGAGATTCTTCGCCCGCCGCAGGCGGACTCAGCATGACCAGGCATTTCACTATCTAGAAACACCAAAAAAACTGCCTTTTTTCCTTGACAAAGGGTTATTTTAAGTTATTTTTTATGATAGAGTTGGTTTTTACTTGGGTTTAAGACTACGTCTTCTTAATTTCCGAGGGGGGAAGACGCAAATCAAAATAGTCGAGATTATACTATGTCTTTTTTTCCAATTTTTTTTAAAATTGAAAGGGGGTGAACCTGCTTAGGGAATAAAAGAGTTTCAGATTTAATTTTTGACTTTTTACCTTAAAGGAGGATAGCTGTATGCATAAAAAATATCTGGTTTTGTTCTTGGCTGTAATATCAGCCCTGATCTGGTTCGGATCTGCTTTTCCTCAGGATCCGGGTGTCCCGGATACGGTAAGTGTGGAGTGCTTAGATAAGGTAAGACCGAACTCTCAGGTGGTTCTGAATGTTTATATAACCAATGACGAGCACCTGGGAACATTTACCATACCGTTGGTCTTTCCTGATACTACCTCAAATTTAGACATCACTCTGGATTCTGTGCGTTTCAGCGGAACCAGAGCTTCTACAGCCACTTTGGTGACAGACCCGTCGTCCATAGATAATGCTAAGAATAGGGTCGTAGTTTATGCAATTTGGTTTGCAGGTGATCTTGCCCCAGG
>DATKKH010000114.1:0-3193 GCA_035543035.1 Terriglobales bacterium
ATGCAGCTTAAGAGGTTGTACGTGAAACTGAACTGAAGAACCCCCGTCCTGACCAACCTGGCCAATGCAAGGATAGTCTGAAGGCTTCAGTGCCCCACCCCAATTGTTGTACCACTTTTCAAGTTGGTCCTGCCATAGCAACTGTCAAGTTATTTTGAGATTTTATTACATCGAGGCTGAGTAGCAGGAAGAATCTCAGGCTAATCTCTTATATTTCAACAGCTTATGGATGAAGCTCCTCGGGCAGGGCTCGAACCTGCAGCTTAGCGGTTAACAGCCGCTCACTCTACCATTGAGTTACCGAGGAATGTCTTTCTATCTTCTTTCGTCAAAAAAATATATGAAAAATAAGGCTGGTGTCAAGTGAAATGGAAAAATTTGTGAGGAATTTTCTTACAGGGCTGAACTTTCGGATCATATTTGAATGTTTTACATCTTTAAGGAAGAAAGTAGGGGCGTATTACAGTTCGACAGGCTCACTGCTCTGAGCGAGGCCGAGGAGCAATACGCCCCTACAAAAAACATTTAACCTTACTTCAGCAAACTCATCTTTTTGGTCATCACCTGATCACCTGCGCTTAGCTTGTAGAAGTAAATTCCACTGGCAACAATCGAGCCGGTCTCGTTTTTGCCGTCCCAGGTAATAGAATGAGAGCCAGCATCTAAGGAGCCTCTTATGAGAGTCCTGACCCTCTCACCTAATATGTTGTAAATGGTAAGATTCACCTGCGATTTTTCAGACAAATAAAAGGAGATATTAGTTGCCAGATTAAAGGGATTCGGGAAGTTCTGGAACAAGGTGTATTTTTCAGAAACTGGTCCAGAGGCAATTGCCTTGGGGTTAGGAGTTCCACCCAAGGCCCGGCAGGCATTGATTCTTCCAGTGCCCAGTTTACCTCTATATGTTTTCTTATTTAAAGCATCGATGTTGTCTGCAGTGCTTTTTACCCGGTTGAAAATGTCCGCCCGGGTATAAGAAGGATACTGGGCTTTAATCAGTGCGGCTTCTCCGGTCACAAAGGGAGTGGACATTGAAGTCCCGCTCATTGCTGCTACGTAATCATTGTTCGGGTTAGTATAGTCATGATACGTGCTGACAATATCTACACCCGGAGCAGAAACGTCAACCCAGGTACCGTAACTGGAGAAACTGGCTTTGACGTCGTTCTTGTCTGTGGCGGCTACGTCCAAGATGTCGGTTCGCGAAGCCAGATAATCTGCTGTCTGGTTATTGCTGTTTCCTGCAGCATGGCAGATCACAACCCCTTTGGATATAGCATAATCCACTGCCGCAGCAAAACCTCCGGTATTGGAAGAACCCCAACTGCAGTTGGCCGAGGTTGCGCCTTTATTGGCAGCATAATACATTGCCTGGGCAGCAAAGCTCATATTCACATAGCCTGCTCCGGAAGATGCCAACCACCCTATTCTAAGGCACATAATCTTCGCACCATTTCCAACAGAGTTCACTGTTCCATCACCCCATCCTCCAGCCACTCCAGCCACTCCTCTGGTATTATTGGTCATTGCCCCGGCGATACCAGCTACGTGGGTGCCATGCCCTGCAAAATCTCTGGGGTCATTATCAGCAATGCTGCAGTCTTCACCTGACATGCAACCGGTGATTCCCGTTACCCAATCCCAGCCGATCCAATCGTCTACATAACCATTGCCGTCGTCATCTATGCCGTTTCCAGCTATCTCTCCCGGGTTGATCCAGATATTCCCTGTAGTCGTGGGCCAGGTTGAGCCTCCCAGATCCTTATGATAGTACCTAACGCCGGTGTCGAGTATCGCCATTTTAACTCCCGTATTTCCGGGATTGATCTGCCAGGCACAGGGAGCATCTATATCATGGTCCGAAGAATTGTGCAGGCCCCACTGGTTCCAGGGGTCTGCCTGCCCTTGAAAATATGGGTCGTTCGGATAGATATCATAAACCGGATGAATCCCTATCGGCTCGACTGACTGGACATCAGGAAGAGCAGCATAGGCGCTCATCACATCTTCCAGTCGGTATTGCGGGCTAAAGGTGACAATGTGATAACCGGAAAGATCAGGAACTCCCGGCTCGGCCTTGGCTCCGGGGAACTCCTTTGCCATTGCGGAGATCCCAAATTTCTGATTCAGAGCATCCAGAGCCTGTATTCCGGTTGTCACGACCCCTTTCAAAAGCATGGGGCGAAGAGGTTCAGCTTCGGTCTTAAATTGAACCACGAACTGGTTCGGGACATACTGAACCTCATCCATCTGCTCGTCAACCAGCATATTCAGTTGGTCCACTGCCCAGCAATAAGCGACGAAAATTAGCACCAGCAAAAAAACAAAGAAGAATATTTTTTTCATATTAAACCTCCACCAAAGATTATACTTTTCTGGAAAAACTGCTAACGAAAAGCAAAAAATCTGATGATCTCAAATAGCACCTCCTTTGCATTGAATTAAAAAAGACCAATTCTTTTCCCTAAGAATCGGCAGGTCTCTTCTTTCTCACCTCCTTTGATCGGTTTAGAAGGTTAATTTTGAAAACTTAAGAAAAGAAAAACAAGTGAGCGTGAATGAAAATCGAATTGTATTTTGAAATAAAGATAAAACTGGCTTCCATTTTGTCAAGGGAAATTTTTCTTATGGTCAGTACAGATTCGGACATGTCGGCAAGTTAGAGTCCAGGAGTCAGAGACAGAAAAGCAGGTTTTAAAAAAATGGAAGGATTACATTTGACAAGCACAAGAACTAATTGACAAATTCATCCATTCCCTTCCTCAAATTTATTTTCACAAAAAACTTGACTTTAGTAATTCAAGTGTTATATATTGTTTTTCGTCTATCTAAATAGACTTCGATCGCGGGGTGGAGCAGGCTGGTAGCTCGTCGGGCTCATAACCCGAAGGTCGTTGGTTCAAATCCAACCCCCGCTATTGTTATTTTACGGGCTTTCCGACGTATCTTCAAAGACTTAAGAGATTATGGCAATTTTTCTGATGACCCATAATGACCCATAATAGCCCACGATAACCCAAGTCTTTTTGGCACAATTTTGGCACACCTAAGAGTGAGGCGCCCAAAAGAAGGGCGCCTTTCTGTTTGAATCTCCTGACCAACAAAATTGAAACAAGGGTGGGACTAATTCTTTTACCCCACCATGCTACTCACTATATCTCATAAATCCAGCCTAATATACTAAGTTTTAAAC
>DATKKH010000115.1:0-14860 GCA_035543035.1 Terriglobales bacterium
TTTAGCTTTAAAATCCTCGGGAGTGAGTCTTTACCGAATCCTTTCCCCGCTTCTGGGATTAGCCTTGGTTATAAGTTTTCTGGTGATGATGGCGGGAAATTATCTGATTCCTTATACCAACCGGCTCAGCCTGAAAATCCATTCCCGGGAGATAGAGAAAAAATCTGGTGCCGGCGTGACCGAGTTTAACGACGTTTACCTGCAGACTGAAAACCAGCAGGTTTTGTATCTGAATCATTACAACACCCGGACCCTAACGGGCGAAGGGGTAATGTTTCAGACTTTTAAGTATGGTCAGATGAAAGAGGAAATCCGGGCAAACAGAATCATCTGGGGAGGAACCGGCTGGGTATTTTTAAACGGAAGCCAGAGGATTTTTTCTGATTCCACGCTTGCTCCTGAAAAATATGTTCCCTTTGACCGTATCCTGAGGCTCGATTTGAAACTTAAGCCCGAGGCGCTAACCAAGGAACAGAAATTGCCCGAGGAGATGAGCTACCAGGAGCTGAAAAACTATGTCCTGCTGAAGCAGAAGACCGGTCAGGATGTGGCTGCAGAAAAAACCGATCTTTTCCTAAAAATCTCCTTCCCTTTAGCCAACCTGGTTATAGTCCTTTTCGGCTGTACCCTGGCAACCAGTCCCAGAAGATCGGGTTTAGCCCTGAGCTTTGCCATAAGCCTGGCGATATGTTTTGTATATTATACTTTTTTAAGGATTGGACAATCTTTTGGCTACTCCCACAAATTTTCACCCCTGTTAGCCGCCTGGATTTCGAATCTGGTCTTCGGAACTCTGGGGATAATTCTATTGATAAGAGCAAAAAAGTAGAGACGCACGGCCGTGCGTCTCTACAAGAACGCCCGACACGAAGGTCGGGCGCTACTTTTCTTCTCCATTAAACTTTTAAACCCTTAAACTCTTAAACGTGTATTTTAAGTTCCCATCTCCCAGGATGCCAGGTATTTTTTCTGCTCCGGGGTCAGCTTGTCTATTTTAATCCCCATCGAATTTAATTTTAAACGGGCGATTTCAGAGTCGATTTTTTCAGGGACAACGTAGACTTTCTTCTGCAAAGTTTTTCCGGATTTGACCAGGTACTCGACTGAAAGCGCTTGGTTGGCAAAGCTCATATCCATAACCACAGCCGGATGTCCTTCTGCTGCGGAAAGGTTGATCAGTCTGCCTTCAGCCAAGAGATTTATCTTTTTTCCATTTCTCAGGGTATACTCGTCTACGAACTCTCTGACTTTTCTTATTTTTCTGGACATCTTCTTTAAACCCGGAATATCTATCTCCACGTTGAAATGTCCGGAATTGCTGATAACAGCATTATCCTTCATTATCCGGAAATGTTCTGGACGCAGGACATTGATATCCCCAGTTAGAGTACAGAAGACATCACCCACTTTGGCTGCTTCTGACATAGGCATCACCCTGAACCCATCCATAGTCGCCTCAATCGCCTTCAAATAATCGACCTCTGTCACTATAACATCCGCACCCATCCCCTTGGCTCTCAATGCAAAACCTCTTCCGCACCAACCATAACCCGCTACCACTACTTTGGAGCCGGCTAACAGGAAATTGGTTGCCCTGATGATCCCGTCGATAGTAGACTGGCCAGTTCCATACCGATTATCGAAAAAATATTTGGTTTTGGAGTCGTTGACTGCGATAATCGGGTATTTTAAAACTCCATCTCTCTGCATGCTTCTGAGACGGAGGACCCCAGTGGTGGTTTCTTCTGTTCCGCCGATCACATTTTTTATCAAATCTTTTCTTTTAGAGTGAAGAGTCGAGACCAGGTCCGCACCATCATCCATAGTCATATCAGGTTTTGTATCCAGAGCTGAATTTATATGCTGGTAGTAGACCTTGTTATCTTCACCTTTGATTGAAAAAGTAGCTATCTTGAAATCCTGAACCAGAGAGGATGCTACATCATCCTGGGTGGACAAAGGATTAGAAGCACACAATGCCACTTCTGCTCCGCCAGTTTTCAAAGTATCCATCAGATTAGCAGTTTCGGTAGTGACATGCAGGCAGGCAGAGATTTTAAATCCCTTCAAGGGTTTTTCTTCTCTGAACCTTTCCCGGATCATCCTCAGGACCGGCATATTCTTCTCCGCCCACTCGATTCTCAGTCTGCCCTGCCTGGCTAATTTTAAGTCCTTGACGTCATACTTCATCTTTTCTTCCTTTTGTTTTTGGAGTGTAAACCTTTAGGTTTACCATGATAAAGCTAAAGCTTTGTACTCCAGATTTTTCTCTTTTTACCTTTGAGCTTTTGAGCGTTAAGCGTCTTTTTTCAAGTCTGCAACTCTATCTAATCTCTCCCACGTGAACTCCGGTTCGGTTCTGCCGAAATGCCCATAGGCTGCGGTTTTACGATAGATCGGACGTCTCAAATCCAGCATTTCGATCATTCCCTTGGGAGTGAGTTGAAAATGCTTTTTTATCAAGCTGACCAGCAGGGCATTGGGAATTTTGGCAGTTCCATAAGTATCAGCCATAACCGATACCGGCTCCGCCACGCCTATAGCATAAGCCAGTTGGACTGCGCATTTCTGGGCCAAGCCAGCCGCCACGATATTTTTGGCAATATATCTTGCCATATAGGAGGCAGACCTATCGACTTTAGTTGGATCTTTGCCGGAAAAAGCGCCTCCACCATGCGGAGCCATCCCACCATACGTATCCACGATTATTTTTCGACCGGTCATACCGGTGTCTGATTGGGGACCACCGATTACGAATTTACCAGTTGGATTAACCAGGTATTTGGTCTTTTCATCCGCCAGCTTACCTATGACCGGTTTTACGATATTCTCGATGATTTCCTGTCTTGCTTTTTCGGTAATCTTTTTACCGGTCTTATCGAGAATGTCTTCAGTGTGCTGGGAGGACAATACTACACAGTCTACCCGAAGTGGAACGTTATTTTTATATTCGACTGTGACCTGAGATTTGCCATCCGGACCAAGATAATTCAAAATCTTCTTTTTCCTGACCTCAGCCTGTCTTCGGCAGAGTTTGTGAGCTAAAGAGACCGACATGGGCATAAGCTCAGGTGTCTCATCGCAGGCATAACCTACCATAAATCCCTGATCTCCTGCCCCGCCTATATCCACACCCTGAGCTATATCTGGAGATTGGGCGCCGATTGCATTAAGCACTGCACAGGTCTCGTAATTAAACCCGTACTTGGAATGAGTATACCCGATATCCTTGATCAGATTTCTAGTCAGCCCGGCTATATCAACATAACCGATAGTGGTGATCTCGCCTCCGACTATAACCAATCCCACAGTGATAAATGTCTCGCAGGCGACTCTTCCGGTCGGGTCCTGTCTTATCACCTCATCCAGGACCGCATCCGAGATCTGGTCACAGACTTTGTCCGGATGCCCTTCGGTAACCGACTCCGAGGTAAAGAAATAGTCCTTCCTTTCCATCTTCTATCCTTTCTTTTTTATCTTTTCCCGATCTACTACCTACTGTCTACTTCATTCTACCTACTACCTACAACCTACCACCCATTATTTTTTTAATCCACCCCTACTTCAGAAGAATCCCCCACATATAATTTTTGAAACTTTCCCAGAACCCGTGAGTTATTCCCGACCAAAGAAGAATCCAATAGACAAAAAGATACTTCGGATTTCTCTCCTAAAATAGAATTCTTAATGAAAGAATTTCTAATTATCGCGCATTCCCCGACCGAGACATAAGGACCTATTACCGATTTCTCGATCAGGCAGTTTTTCGGAAGGTATACCGGCTGAATAATCACGCTTCCGTTTACGTCTCTTGTTTTTTTGATCTTGGAGAGAAGATGTCGGTTAGTTTCCAGAAGCGTTTCCGGCTTTCCGCAGTCGAACCAACCTTCCACGTCGAAAGTTCGGAATTTCACGCCTTTATCAATCATTAGCTGAAGGGCATCAGTGAGCTGATATTCCCCTTTGGTTCGGATTCCCTCGCTCATTATTTCCCATAATGCTTTTTTTAACTGGTTTCCACTGCTGAAGTAATAGACCCCTACTAAAGCCTTTTTGCTGGTTGGCCGCTCGGGCTTTTCGATCAATCTGGAAGCATATCCGTTCTTAAGCTCTACTATCCCGAATCTTTTCGGGTCATCCACCTCTTTGATCCCCAAGGTATCCTGGTTATCTTTTATGACCTGCTTGAGATTCATTTCAAATACGGTATCTCCCAGGATAATCAGAACCGGTTCACCTTTTTTCACCCCTCTAGTAGCTAAATAGATTGCATAACCCAGCCCTTTTAACTCTTTTTGTCTTACAAAGGATGATTTGAATTTATAGTTTTTCCGCACATAGTCGATGATCTTTTCCCCCATAAAACCTATCACGAAAATCACTTCGTCTATCTTTAAACCTTTTAGACCATCTAAGACGTGTCCCAGGATCGGTTTTCCTGCCACGTGCAGTAAAACTTTGGGAGCAGTATGGGTAAGGGGTCTAAGTCTAGAGCCTATTCCTGCTACTGGAATTATGACTTTCATAGTCCTCTAAAATAAGGTTTATTTGATAATATGCAACCAGTTTGTCAAAAGAAATTGTGCCCTGCCGATCAAGAGTGAGACTCTTGCCATTACCGTATATCCAAATGAAGCCCCAAAAGAAATCATTATGAACCATATTCCGAGTTTGGCTGCTGCGCCTAAGGCGCCTTTATGTTCCTTGGAAAAGTAGAAGTAAATCAATGTGGAGATGACCCCTAACACCATTACCAAACCGGAAAATGTGGCTACGTTTAAGAAGGTGCTTCTGGTCTGGGGCAGGATCAGACCGTGAAGCTGTCTGATCAGGGAGATACCGGCAGTATTTCCTACCACAAAGGCTAAGGAGAATCTGGAAAGCCAGGAAACCTTTGAGAAAAAACGGGTGAACATCAAAAGACCTAAGACTCCGGGAATGATCAAAAGATATTGCTTGTCGTTGAATAACGGCATCCAGAGTTGCTGTTTTATGACCGTATGCCAGATCAAACCAACATAATAGCCGGCCGACATACCAGCGAAGATGTGTTCTGCAAGTTTGTAAAAAGGGTTATCCTTATACAAAAAGCTGTATAGAGACAAGGTGAAAAAAGCTGCTAAAGTTGTTCCGAAGAATTCCCAGCTCATTTTGACACCTCTTTTTTCCTGGTTGCAAAATACCCTAAGTTACCCAAGACTACGAAAAATATTATGGCAAAATGAATGATTGACTGGGAATCCATCCCACGCGTTGCCCTGCCCGGGTTCGAGGTGAGCTTCTCGTATTCGGCTGCACCTTTCATCCCTCCCAGAAGTCCCACTAATTGCCCGGTCTGAAGATACGAATAACACTTGGGCGCCATGACTGCTGTGACTCCTGCACCCATAGGAGTACCGAACTGGGCATTGACTAAGGAGACCCAGTAATCTACAGTGGCATTGTCAGATACTATAAAGATAAAATCGACTTCTTTGTAGTTTTTCACTCCCTGCATCAGGGGGAGGGTCTCTAATTTACTGCCATAAGCATCGGTAGGGAAAATGTCAGAAATTTTCCTGCCCATACCAAGCATCACGGCCTGGTATCCATACTTATAACCCAAGTTCACATAATCCACCCCATATTCTTTATGATATTCCCGGGCAACATTTTTGACCACGCTTTCCATTACTGAAAGTGCTCCCAAAGGAATAGTGGTTACTGTGACGACTTTAATATTTTTTTTGAAGAGCTGCCTTAAAGCCGCATAAGACATCGGCTCAGTTTCAGGCAGAGTGGAAGGATAGTAATCGAAAGTCAAAAGGACAACCGACCCTTCTTTCAGACTCTCGACTTTGTTATACAGATCCTGGGCAGGCTGGGTAACACCCAAAGGCAAACCCAGCGGAAAAATAAGAGGTATGATCACCGCAACCCCGATTAAAAGGAAGATATATCTTCTATCTATTCCTTTAAGAAGCGAGAATATTTTGAGAAAAGAGTCCATCCTTTAGATTTTGCTTTTATGTTTTACCTACCACCTATTACCAAAGTCCTATCACCCTTGTTGTTAAACTCCCGGTTTACACTTCAAACCTATTTCTTAAGTCTGAAACTATCCACTGCCTTTTCCAGACTGGAGTAAGTCTCAAAAATTTGTCCCAGATGAGTAACCTCTATTATCTTTTTGACTCCCAGTCCTAAATTGGCTAACTTTATCCTGCCTCCTTTTTGTCTTAATTTCTGGCTATATTCCAGAAGCACGGAGATGAAGGCAGAATAAATCAGATCTGTTCTGGAAAAATCCATTACGACTCTGTAATTTCCTGCAGCATACATCTCGGCGAATTTATCCTCCAGCTCTTTGATATCATCCCCGGTCAGAAACTTATCCTGGGGCTCGATTACCAGGATGTCTTCGATTTTATAGGTTTTGACTTTCATCTTCTCTCCCTTTTCTTAATTAGGGATAATTGAATTTACGACTTCGATTTTTTAGCCCATATAGGTTCTTTCAATCCCCAGTTTCAGATCAGTCAAGCAGGCTTTGCCATGCTTGACCTACACTTTTTTACCTCTTTTATTTACCCCATATAAGTTCTTTCAATACCCAGCAGTATCCTCAACGACATCGCAGCTGCCCCTAAAGCGGCTCCGATGATAATTCCTCTCTGCACCGCCAAGTTCGGATAAGCCATAATCCAGTCCGCATAAGAGGGAAGCTTATCCCAGATGGCTTGTCCCAGAGGTGTCCTGCCTAACATTACTATGACCGCGGTAATAAGCAAAATCGTCGCTTCCAGAGTCCTAGCCTTGAAAGCCCGGTATGCTGCAGAGGCGATAAAAAAAGCTAAGATAGAAAACATTGTCGACATCATAGGTGATTGAATGTTCTGAAAAAGCCAGTCAAAAGGGGTTTTCTCCTCAATCCCCCAGGCGATACCGCATACGGACATACCGACTACAAACAAAACCAGAATTAGCTTGAAAATCCAGTCCTTTCCCCTTTGTTGTATGGCTTTCAGGTTAACCTTGAGGATACTGACTATTCCCAAAAGCAGGCTGATCCCACCTACGATTGTTACCCAGGTCAAAAGGTTCTGGCTGAAATTCACTATTCCCGGATTGGCGCTGAAAAAAGCCAAAATCATAATGAAACCGGACAGAAATGCGATTGCCGTATTCAACTGGTTTTTCATAATTTCAATGCTCGATGAAGAGTTTATATAAGAACCCGCCACCTATATTCAGAGTCTCAAAGATTACGCCTAAAAGGATACATATTACCAGGAAAATCTTCATCCAGTCTTGACCTTTGAGACTACCTAACATCAGAGACTCTTTGGAAAGATAGGAACTGGCTGCAAAAAGCTCTTCACCCATCAGGGTATAGTCGCAGGCAGCAATGAAAAAAGGAAGCTGCTCCGGGTTGGCTGTGCCGGCTATCTGGATTGCTCCACTCGCCTGCCCTTCTTCAGCCAAAAGAAGAGATTCTGCATAAAATGCTCCCATATATACATTGGTGGCTGGTTTGTCCCGGTGCATAATCCCGTGGACTGCAGCCACAAAAGCAAACTGCTCTCCTGCCACATACTGTGCCATATCAGGAGTATAATCGTCTCCCTTTCCTGCATCCAGATAAGCTCCTCTGATAGACTCCTGAGCTGCAGCCAAAACCAGAGGATAGTTGACCGGGACCTTAAGAGGGGTGCTGTATTGGGCAGTTATTCTGGCTACCCGGCTCAAAATCGATAGTCCTGCAATAGTCTGAATTTCGTCTAACTCATCGATCCCAGGGATAAAAAGAACAGGTCTTCCCATCTCGGTTGCCCTGCCCACACCTTCCTCAATAGCTTCCAATCCGGTTATCTTGCGAACGAATAGCTTTTTTCCCTTTCTGGCGCTGCGGATGTATAGAAGGAGAACTGCACAGAAGATGATGAATAGAACCAGGATATTTATTCTATCTATTCTGAATAAGGGGGTACTCTCGGAGGCGATGCTAAGGGCAGGCTGGAGATAGATAAAGAAGAAGATAATTAAGAACGAGAACGGAACAATTTTTCTTTTTCTCATTTCTTAGAAGCTAATTCTTTTTTTAGATAGTCAATAACCTCAACCGGCGTAGGATCGACCTGGTTAAGGATGGCTAAGTAAAAGCTGGCAAAATCACCTAACTGGATTAAAGAGAAAATCCGGGATAAAAGAGTTTCCCCCTGGCTTTCAATCTCGATTACCTTCACCTTTTTCTTTAGAATTATGTTTTTGACTATTTGCATTCTGGTTTTGATCCGGGGATGATCATCTTTATCTTTTAAGATAATAACCCTTAACTTGTCCCTGATCTGATCTAAAACCTTCCAGCCCACCAGCTCGTTATGGTTGAACTCGGGGAAATAATTATTGTAAGCTAAGATCTTCGAGTTCTCGCCAAATTGTCCTTTCCACCTGTAACCCACAGCATCGAAATAATCGGTCGAGCTATAAATTATGGAGAGTTTTCCGAATAAGCTTAAAGCCAACCTCTTGGCAGGATTCAGCCTTTTCTTTTTCTCCAGAGAATATTCAGCTCTTTTTTCCTCCAGGAACTTAGAGGTTTTCTCAAGTTCTTCTGTTTTATCTTGAACCAACCTTAAGCGAGAAAGAGTTATTAGAATCGGGGCAAAAGAATAACCCAAAGCAGCTCTGGGAGGAAACCCTTTAGGTATGAGTATGAAAGGAAATCCATACTTGTTGCATTCCTGCAAAAGGGCACCTCCAGTGGTGATGGCAATGATCTTGGATTTTCTCCTTTTTGCTTCCTGAAAAGCTGATAGAGTCTCCTCGGTCTCGCCTGAATAGCTGGAGACAAAAACCAGGGTTTTTTCATTTACGTATTCTGGCAACAGATAGTTCCTGCAAACGTTAAAAGGAACTTTTAGCTCATAAGACAGGTAAGTCCGGGCTAAATCGCCTCCTATGGCAGAACCTCCCATGCCGGTTAGGACAATGTTCTGAGGAGTAAAGTCAGATAATTTCAGGTCAGCGATAAACCCAAGATGCGCTCCCTCAGTCAATTGCTGCGGGAAATTATAAATTAAATCATACATCCCTTTAGTATCGATTTTTTTGATGTTATTGAAATTGTCTAAATCCGGTTTTATTCTCATTTTTATATCCTTATGGAATTTTCGTTGCCGAATTTTCTCTGATAATCTTCATCCAAGAATCTTTCTATATCCTTGGAATCGCTCAGTTTCATAACTTCTTCGGTTAATTGTCTGGCTTCTTCGAATTTAATCGATCGGATGATTTTCTTGATCTGGGGGACAGCTAAAGGCGAAGTAGAAAACTCATCCAGACCCAGCCCGACTAAAAGAGACGTTGCCCTGGGGTCAGTCGCCATTTCTCCGCACATTCCAACCCAGATTCCGTTTTTGTGCCCCTCCTCTACTGTTTGCTTTATCAGTTTCAAAACCGATGGATGAAAACTCTGATAAAGATGTGCAATCCTCTCGTTGGTCCGGTCAACTGCCAAGGTATACTGGATCAGATCATTAGTCCCGATGCTGAAAAAATCGCAATGTTTGGCTAAAGAATCTGCTTCCAGCGCTGCAGAGGGTATCTCGATCATAATCCCGATTTTGATATTCTCATCGAAAGGAATTTTCTTTCCCCTGAGCTCGGTTTTGACTTCTTCTAAAAACTCTTTTGACTTTAAAAGCTCTTCTAAGCTGGAAATCATAGGTAACATAATGCTTAAGTTTCCCAAAGAGCTGGCTTTTAGAATAGCCCTAAGCTGGGTTTTGAAAAAATCAGGCAGATCCAGACAGGCCCTTATTGCTCTCCAGCCGAGGAATGGGTTTGCCTCATATGCCCTTTCTGCATCCTGGGCAAATTTATCTCCTCCCATATCGAATGTGCGGATAATTGCATTCTGGGGATGAAGTTTCCGGGCAAGAGAGGAGTATGCCTGATACTGCTCATCTTCATCTGGCAGGTTCGAGCTGGCCAAATAAAGATATTCTGTCCGGAAAAGCCCGATACCCTGGGCACCGTTTTCTAAAGCGGTATCCACATCCGAAAGAAGCTCGATATTGGCAGAAAGCTCAATCTTCTTTTTATCTTTTGTTTCCGCAGTGAGGCTGGTAAGCTCGGCTAAACTTCTCTTCCTTTCCAGCAACCTTTCTCTTTTTGCCTCATAATTCTTTAAGGTAGTCTCATCTGGGGAAAGAATGACCTCTCCTTCATCTCCATCCAGAATCAGCGTCTCCCCACCTTTTAGACTGGAGAAAAAATTCTTCAGCCCGACCACTGCCGGAAAACCCAGAGATTTTGCCAAAAGTGCCACATGAGAGGTCTTGCCGCCGATATCGGTAACAAAGCCGAGCACATTCCCTTTTTTCATTTGCACCACATCACCCGGACCAAGCGAATGAGCCACGATTATTCCCGGAGTTTTTAAGGTTTCTATTGTTTGCGGCATTATCCCTAAAAGCCGGTTCAATACCCGGTTCGATACTGCGGTGATGTCAGCCACCCTTTCTTTCAAGTATTCATCCCTGGATAACGAAATTGTCTCAATAGTCTTCTGAATAACCCGGTTGTAGACAAACTCAGCATTTTTTTTCTCGTTCCTGATTCCCGTAAATATCTGCTGGTTGATAAATTCATCTTCCAAAATCAAAATATAGGCTTCAAAAAGTCTGGCATGCTCTGGTCCTAACTTCTTGGCGATATTCTCCTTTAGTCTGGAGATTTCTATTTTAGCCTCGTTTAGAGCCTTTTTAAAGCGCAGGATTTCGTCTTCGACCTGCTCTGAAGACAGGTTTTCCTCCCTGATTTTTATCTCTTCCCGGTCAAGGCGGTATGCTCTTCCGATAGCAATACCCGGAGAGGCAGAAATACCAAGCCAGATTCTATTCTTTTTTTGATTCTTCATTTATATCAATCTTTGGATTCTTTTTCAGGTTTACTGCTGATATTACTCAGTCTTCTCCAAACTTCTCCTCGAAAAGCCTGGCTAACTCTTCAACTGCCTGGACCTCGTCTTCGCCCCAGGCTTTGATGGTTATGAAGCTTCCCATCTCTGCGGCTAACATCATTACGCTCATAATGCTTTTGGCATTCAGCTCGTATTCATCTTTGACCAGCCTTATCTCGGATTGAAACTTGCTCGCTTTCTGCACCAGAAGAGCAGCCGGACGAGCATGCAATCCTAAACGATTTATTACCTGGATTTTCTTCTGAATCAACTTAAAATCCCCTAAGCCCGTATGAAATTCTTGCCGGAAAGCTGCTTGACGGCTCCCTTTAGCTCTAAGTTTAGCAAAAGCGACAAAGCCCGAGGAGTCGAAAGCTGGCTTTCCCTGGCAATCAGGTCTATGTGTGCCGGCTCTGTCGAAAGGAGCTGGTAAACCCTTTGCTCCTGTTCAGATAGGGAAAAACCTGAGTCCCTGTTATTCTCCCCGGTTTCATCGGAAAAAACATTCTTCAGCTCTTCCAGAATATCCTCAACCCGGGTTACCAGAGTCGCCCCGTTTTTTATCAGCCAGTTGGTTCCCTGGCTCCCCTTGGAACTTATGTTTCCCGGAACAGCAAATACCTCTCTCCCCTGCTCCAGGGCAAGCTGGGCCGTGAGAAGTGCTCCGCTTTTTATTCCGGCTTCGATGATTATCACACCCAGTGAAAGACCGCTTATCAGTCTGTTCCTTTTAGGGAAATTAGTGCCCTCTGGTTCTGTGCCCAACAGGAATTCGGAGATCAAAGCGCCGCTTTTCTCGATTCTCTCACCCAAGTTTTTGTTCTCCGGTGGATAAACCACATCCAGCCCGGATCCGAAGACTGCTACAGTTCTCCCCTTCGACTCCAGAGCAAAGTGATGCGAGATCGAATCGACTCCCCTGGCAAAACCGCTGACTATGGTTACCCCTTTCTCTGCTAACTCACAAGTGATTTTCTCTGCGATGAGCCTGCCGTAAGGAGATGGCAGTCTGGTCCCCACGATGGCTAAAGCTCTGGAGTCTTCTTTTTTGATCTCTCCTTTCACGAAAAGGTATGGAGGAGGGTCGTAAATGTTCTTTAGGCCTGTAGGGTATTCCTCAGATTTCAGAGTGATGAATCTGATCCCGTCTTTTCCTACCCTCAGGCTTTGTTTCTCAGCCTCTTCCCAGGAGTTAAAGTTCATTATGCTCTGTGCAGTTGTTTCACCGATATCCGGTATCTTCTCAAGCTCCTTTAACCTGGCAGAGAATACCTCCTTGGGCGAGCCAAAATGATTTAGCAGCGAGACAAATCTCTTTGATCCCACTCCCGGCACCAGCGAGAGTCCAATCCAGTCCCTAATCTCAGAAATTTCCAATCCGGACTCCTTTTCTTCTATCGCTTTTTACTCCGAGCCTTATTTCTTCTTTCTCCTGTACCTTAACCTTCTCAAGTTGTCGGCTGATCATATTCAAAAGCTCTTTAATCCCTTCTCCGGTTAAAGCTGAGATCTTTATGCCTGGCACATCCAGAATAAGCTTAATTTTTTTCTTCTCCTTGTCAGTCATAAGATCGATTTTATTCAAGGCCAAAATCGCAGGTTTCTCCAGCAGCGAAAGATCATACAGCTTCAGCTCCTGCCTGAGCTTATTATATTCCAAACACATGTCAGATACTGTCACGTCCAGAAGAAAAAGCAATAGTTTGGTCCTCTGGATATGTCTTAAAAAATCGAGACCTAATCCTTTCCCTTTATGAGCACCCTCGATCAATCCGGGTATGTCAGCCAGAACAAAGCTTTTATGACCTGTTAGCCTGACCACTCCCAAATTCGGTTTCAGGGTGGTGAATGGATATGGTGCTATCTTGGGCTTAGCTTCTGAAACCCGTGCCAGGAGAGTTGACTTACCTGAATTAGGTGGACCAACAATTCCCACATCGGCTAAAAGTTTTAGCTCCAGTACGATTTTTCTGGTCTCACCATTTTCACCAGGCTGGGCAAAACGAGGTGCTTGGTTAGTGGAGGATTTGAAATGTGCATTCCCTTTTCCTCCTCTCCCGCCCTTTGCAACTGCGAAAAACCCCTCAGGGGAAACCAGATCAGCCAGCACCTCTCCGGATTCTTTATCCTTCACTACTGTGCCCGGAGGAATTTTCACCACCAGGTCTTTGCCGTCTTCTCCGGTCTTATCTTTCCCTTCTCCAGGTTTGCCGTTTCCTGCTTTATATATCCTCTTATAATGAAAATCAAGTAAAGTTGAAAGGTCGGGATCCACTTTCAGAATCAGATCCCCGCCTCTTCCGCCATCCCCGCCATTGGGTCCGCCCTTGGGAAGGTATTTCTCCCTTCTGAAACTAACGCAACCGTTCCCCCCTCTACCTCCCCACACCTCTATCTCCGCATAATCCACGAACATAAACCATCTTACTTTCTGGCTTCGATCATTTGAATCAAAATGTCTCTCAATCTGCTCTTTTCGATATCTTTTCTTAAGTTGCCATTGATCGCAATGGATATCTCCCCGGTCTCTTCAGACACTATCAGAGCTAAAGCATCGGATTCCTCAGTTACTCCAATTCCGGCTTTATGTCTCATCCCATACAGATCAGCATATTCCCTTTTCTGGGTCAAAGGCAGGGTGCAGGCTGCTGCTACGACCGTATCTCCTCTGACGATCACTGCTCCGTCATGCAGTGCAGTATAAGGAGTAAACAAGGTCAAGATTAATTCGGATGAAAGCTGGGCATTCAAAGATTTTCCGGTTTCTATGAAGTTCCTTAGCCCAACCTCCCTTTCCAGGATTATCAAGGCACCATATCTGAGCTCCGAGAGTTTTATGAGCCCTTTGACCAGCTCATCCAAGACCTTTTGCTTTTCGTATCGAATGAAAAGACGAAAGGGACGGCTTTGTCCGAATTCAGCTAAAGCTTTTCTCACTTCCGGCTGGAACACTATCACCAGGACGATAACTCCGACAGTGGCTATGTTGGTTATCAGCCATTTCAGTCCCTCCAACTGGAACCAGAAAGCCACAAAAGCGATTACGATCAGGGCAAAGATTCCGAATAAAATCTGGATCGACCTGGTCCCCTTAACCAGAATCAGGAAACGGTAAAAAAGAAAAGCCACAATAGCTACGTCGATTAGATCGACTATGCCGAATTTCAAAAATCCTATGTGAAAAAGAGTCATCTTTTGCTAAACTGAAGTCAAGATTGCATCCATCAATTTAGCCACCCTTTTGCTTTCCTTCACATCATGCACTCTTAGAATATTTGCCCCATTTATAATAGCAACCGCCATAGCGGCTAAACTTCCTTCCAGCCTTTCATCAGTTGGCAGGTCCAGTAATTTCCCGATAAAAGATTTACGGGAAACTCCAATCATAACTGGTCGGTCCAGACTTTTGAATGCTCTAAGATTTTTTAATATCCTCAAATTATCATCCAAAGTCTTACCGAATCCAATGCCTGGATCAATTATTATTTTGTCTTCGTCTATACCCGCTTTCTCAGCCATCAAGATGGATTGATTTAGATAATTTTTCATATCCTCGATCAGATCGTCATATTTCGGATTCTCCTGCATATTCTTTGGTGTTCCCTGAATATGCATTAAGACAACCGGAACACCGTATTCGGCTATGATTTTTTTCAGGTCCGGGTCAAACCTCAGGCCGCTTATGTCATTGACCATTGACGCCCCGGAATCCAGTGCCTCTTTTGCTACTCTGGATTTGTAAGTATCTATCGAAATGGGAGTCTCAATTCTTTTTGCCAATTCCTCAATGACCGGTAGTACCCGATGTAGTTCCTCTTCGATAGTTACCGGTTCTGAGCCTGGCCTGGTAGATTCCCCTCCGATATCGATTATATCTGCTCCTTCTTCAGAGAGTTTAAGCCCTTGCTTTATCGC
>DATKKH010000116.1:0-3764 GCA_035543035.1 Terriglobales bacterium
TTTCTTCGTGACTTCTGAATCACATCTCCAGCACCTTCCCTGAATCACCTGCTCATTAGCCAAAACCGTATTGCAATGTGGACACCAATTCACCAGGGATTTTCCCCTGTAGGCCAGCTTATTCTTATAAAACTGAATGAACATCCACTGGGTCCACTTGTAATAATCCGGCAGGCAGGTGATGACTTCCCTGTCCCAGTCAAAACTGACCCCGGTTTTTTTCAGTGTGTTGCGGGAGTTTTCGATATTTTTCAAAGTCCATCTTTCAGGGTCCTCTCCCCTTTTGATGGCTGCTTCTTCGGCCGGAAGCCCGAAAGCATCCCAGCCAAAAGGATGCAGGACGTCGTATCCCTGCATTCTTCTGTAGCGGGCGATTACGTCTCCGATAGTATAATTCCTGAAATGTCCTATGTGAATGTCGCCTGAAGTATAGGCAAACATCACTAACATATAAAACTTTTTGACAGGATCATCAACGGCTTTATAGAGCCGTGATTCCTCCCACTTTTTCTGCCACTTTTCTTCTATTTCTTTAAAAGGATAAGTCATGTTCTTTCTTCTCACCCTCTCCCTATCCCTCTCCCATCAAGTGAGAGGGAAATACTGCTATGGATAAAGCCTATAGATCATCCTGGGGAATGGAATAGTTTCGCGGATATGCGGCAAACCGCAGATCCAAGCAACTGTTCTCTCGACTCCCAAACCAAAACCGGAATGAATTACCGAGCCGTATTTTCTCAAGTCCAGATACCACTTGTATGCATCCAATGGGAGCTTTTCTTCATTGATTCTCTGTACCAGACTGTCGTAATCATCATCTCTTTGCGAACCGCCAACGATTTCGCCATATCCTTCCGGAGCCAAAAGATCCGAGCACAGAACTACTTCTTTTCTTTTTGGATCCGGCTTCATGTAAAAAGCTTTGCACTTCCTGGGATAATTATATACGAACACGGGTTTTTCAAACAGATTAGCCAGGATAGTCTCGTCCTCTCCACCCAAATCCGAACCCCATTCGAACTTGCTCCCGTTCTTTTTCAGATGATCTACTGCTTCATCATAAGACATCCGCTCAAAAGGCACTCTGATTTTTTCCAGCTTTGACAGATCCCGTTCCAGAGAAATCAATTCCTTTTTACTCTTGTTCAGAACTCTCTGGATGACATATTCTATGAATTCCTCCTGCAATCTCATATTATCGTCGTTATCATAAAAAGCCATCTCTGCCTCGACCATCCAGAATTCGGTAAGATGCCTTCTGGTCTTGGATTTCTCTGCCCGGAAAGTTGGACCAAAGCAGTACATCCTGCCAAAAGCCATAGCCGCAGCTTCGTTATACAGCTGTCCGGTCTGGGCTAAATAGGCTTTGCCTAAGTCGAAATACTGGGTTTCGAAAAGAGTCGTGGCAGTTTCCCCTATTGCCCCGGTGAGTATGGGAGTGTCGATCAGGATGAACCTGTTTTCGTAGAAAAAGGTTCGCATGGCATAGATAATCTCGTTTCTCACCCTCATAATCGCCTGCTGACGGGAAGAGCGGAGCCAGAGGTGACGGTTATCCATCAGAAAATCCGTACCGTGCTCTTTGGGAGTGATAGGATAATCCTGGGCTATCTGGATAATCCGAACATCGGTCAAAGTTAATTCATAGCCGCCTGGTGCTCTTTTGTCTTCGCGGACCATCCCGTCGACTTCCAAGGAGGACTCCTGCGTAAGCTTGTCGAATGATTCAAATACTTTATCCGGCACCTCTCCCTTGCTCATCACTGATTGAATAATGCCAGTTCCATCCCGGACTATTAGAAAATGAATCTTTCCGCTCGATCTTTTATTGTAAAGCCAGCCTCTGAGCGAAACTTTCTGACCTGCGTACTTTCCGATATCCTCAATATAACAAACAGGCATTTAATGTTTCTCCCTTACCAGATGATTCAAAACTGCACTGATTACGGTAATCAACAGCGCTGCCCAGAAAGCTTTCCAGAAACTTGCGATCTCGAACCCGCCTACCACCCTGGAGACGAAAAACAAAAGAAAGGCATTGATCACCAGGATAAAAAATCCCAGGCTCAGGATGTTTATCGGCAGGGTGAGAAAGATCAATATCGGACGCACTATCGCGTTCAAAATTCCCAGAATCAGAGAAGCTAAAATCAGCGCCGTAAAGTTTTCAATATAAATCAGGTGAAAAAGATTAGCAACTATAAAAATCGCCAGGGTTAAAACGAACCAGCGAATCAGAAAATGGGTCATTTTGCCTCCTTTTTATCTGGAGAATTAATCGGATATATTAAATAACCATAATTCTAATGATCGTATGACTTGTCGGTTGATTGGTGAGGTTCGGCAGTCAGGAAATGATTTAGACCAAATCCCAGTTTATCTTATGCTGGATATTTTCTCCCACCTGGCCTAAAATGGCTGTTGCCAGCCTGTCTTTACGAATCAGCTCATTAGCTACCTCGATTACCTCCTCCTTTTTAACCTGATCTATCTGGGAGATTGTTTTCTCCAAGCTGGTATAATCCTTCAAATAAAGCTCCAGCCGGGCAAGCCGATTCATCCGGTTCGAGGTGTTTTCAGAGCCCAATATCATGCTCCCTTTAAGCTGGTATTTGGCATTTTCTAACTCTCTCCTTTCCAGCCCTTCTTTTTTAATCCGGCGGAGCTCTCTTAAAACCTGTTCGACTGCCGGCATCACCTGCTTTTTATCGGTCCCCAGATATACCCCGAAAATCCCCTTGTCCTTGAAGAAATCGATAAAGGAATATATATTATAGACCATTCCCAATTTCTCTCTCAGAATCTGGAACAGACGGGAAGACATCCCACCTCCAAGGATATTGGACAAGAGCAAAGACGGGAACCTCTTTTGATGTCTGAACGGATAGCTTGGAAAACCGATACAGATATGGGTCTGGGCAGACTTTCTTCTTACCACCATGTTCTGGGATAGAGCTTTTAAAGGCGGTAACTCGTATCTCCTCTTCTGGAAATGATTATTCAATTTAAACTTTTCCTCTACCAGCCGGACCAGACGCCTGTGGCTTAAGTTTCCACAGGCAGCAACAACAATCCTGGGGTTAGTGTAATTTTCCCGCATGTAACTTAGGAGCTGTCCCCTTTCCATTTTCTGGATCGTCTTTAAGTCACCGATGATAGGCTTGCCAAGTGGATGCTCTCCCCATAATGCCTGCATTAGCACGTCGAAAGCGATCTCGGACGGATTATCCTCTAACTCCTTTATCTCCTCGGCAATGACCTTTTTCTCTTTTTTAAAATCGTTTGGATTAAAGAGAGGATTCAGAAGCAGGTCAGAAAGGACGTCCAGAGCTATTTCCAGGTGCTCCTCAAGGACTTTTGCATATAAACAGGTATTCTCCCTTCCTGTGAATGCATTCAGGTTCCCCCCTACTGATTCCAAAGCTAAAGCAATCTCCTTGGCAGACCTCTTTTTGGTCCCCTTGAAGAGCATATGCTCGATGAAGTGAGATATGCCGTTTACGTCTGCAGTTTCATTTCTGGAGCCAACGTCTATCCAGGCACCCAGCGAGATGGAACGGACAGAATCGATCTTCTCGCTCACCACCCTGAGCTTGTTATCCAGAACTGTCTTCTGATATGCGACTTTCATCTTCTTGGACCCTGTATCGAAATCGTCATTCTGAGTCCCCGTAGGGGACGAAGAATCTCCCGACATTAGCACTGAGGAGATTCTTCGCTGTGCCCAGGATGATACACAAGAAACTCAGCTACCTTTTTCTTCC
>DATKKH010000117.1:0-2313 GCA_035543035.1 Terriglobales bacterium
AAGCAGCAGAGGCGATATAGAAGGCTAAAAGGGAAAACATAGTCGCCTGAATCGGTGTGTAGATATACCAGAAAAGGTTCATAAAATAGGTACCCTCTTCAATGCTCTTCGGACCTTTGTAAAGACCCAGGAATATCATCACTACCAGTCCCACCAAGGTAATTATCGAGTAACCCCAGCCAGAGGCTTTGGTTTGAACCTTACTTACGCTGGCACGGGTCAGACTCCACAAACCCAAAAGCATGGCGAAAATTCCGATGATGATTATCCAGTCCATGGAATATTCGTAGACGAATTCGAACGACTCGTGCGGGATAAAGTACTGAAAGATCATGAAGATCCCGGCAACGGATACTATTAAAATGGGGATTTGTCTGCGCATCCAAAAACTCCTTGATTTTTACATTTGAACCGTAAACAGTCTTAAAAAGAATTGCAGATGGAAAGAGGCGGCCAACGCTCCCAGAGCCAAGCTTATCATTACAATCACTTTTGCCAGATCCTGGGCTTTTAAGGCTCCTAAAAGTAAAGGCTCTCTTCCTAAATAAGCAGAGGCTGCATAAAGCTCTTCTCCGATCAGGGTATAATCGGTTGCCGCTACAAAGAAAGGTATCTGGGCGATCTCGTCTGTTCCGGAGATCTGGATAGAACCGGCAACTGAGCCGGTCTCGGCCAGGATCAAAGACTCAGCATAGAATTTACCTAAATAGAAATTGGTGGCAGTCTGTTCCCTCAGCATTATTCCATTGACTGCTGCAACATAGGCAAACTGCATAGAGGTCAGATAAAATATATTTTCCTCCTGGTACATATCCGGCCTTCCAGCATCTAGATAACCTGCTTTCACCGTCTCCTGGGCAACAGACATAACAATCGGGTCATTGCAGGGGACGATGATTTTAGTTTTATGCTCAGCAGTCTTCTTGGCAATTCTATTCAGGATAGTAAATGAGGCGATTGTGGCTATGTCTGCTGCAGTTCCGAGACCAAGAACATAGAGTATGGGCCTCCCCATCTCTGTAGCCCTGCCGATGGCATCATCCACTGCGTCAATGCCTGCCAGGGGTCTGACAAAAAACTCTTTTCCCTTACGAGCTAAGCTGATAAAAGAAAGCACCATGATGGTAAAAGCTAAGGTTCCCACAAATACCGGCAGTTTGCCGATATGGAACCACTGGCCATAAGCTATGGCGGGTCCAGCAACTTCGGAATCAGAAAATGATTTCAAGGTCTTTGCCCTGACCTTATAATAGAAATCATGATACGGTGGGAAATAGTTTTTATCCTCTTTCTCTTTTGCTCCCCGGTCCTGGTAGGTACTATTGCTGGCCGGAACCATCCCGCGCATGACAAAAGGTCCGCTGGCTGAATTGGATCTCAGAATCTCGTAGGCCATCACATTCTTTTTTCCGGCTCCATCGTCTGCTGAAAGTTTCCAGGTTAGGGTAATCGAATGTCCGTTATCATTCGGAGTATCTCCAGCCTTCACTTCAGTCGGAGGAGCTGGAGGAAGTGTGTCCTCCTGAGCTAAAATCTGACCCAAAGGCAAAATCAGGAAAAACAAAAAAAACATCAGAATCAGTAGATTTCTCTTGTTTTTATGACTCATATAATCCTTTCTTTTTCTTTAAACTATATATCTGAGCTTATTAGATTCTAATGAATCAATCCCAGCCAAGTTCCTAAAAGATAATCCAGCCTGCCGATCAGAAGAGACATTCTGGACATAACCGTGTAGCCGAAAGAGGCGCCGAAGGAAAGCATCAAAAACCAGATCCCCAGTCTGGCTAATCCCCCGAAAGTCCCCTTGTGCTCCTTGGAAAAGAAAAAGTAGACCAATCCGCAAAAGGTTCCGATCACGATCACCAGATTACCAACCGTCTGGGCAAAATTCCCTTTAACGTAGAGAGGAATGATGGTGTACTGCACCTGAACCATTCCATTGCTCACCAGGTAACGGGTGAAATAAAGCCCGGCAGTCGTTCCTACCACCAGAGCCAGAGACCATCTGGAGATCCATCCTATCTTGGGCACGAGTCTCAGAAGCATCATCACCCCAAAAATCCCTCCAATTATGTATATAAACCTGCCTGCTACCAGGTTGTCCACCAGTTTGGGCATAAAGACCTGCCAGAAAGTGGTCACAAACCAGTATCCGGCAGAAACCCCTACAAATAAAGATTCGCAGAACTTGTAAAAAGGGTTATCCTTATATAAAAAACTGAAGATTCCTAAAGTGAGCAACGCTGCTATCCAGATTCCGATCCTTTCAATCATCTTTTCCTCATTAGCTTATGAAGTTTTCTTCTTTCT
>DATKKH010000118.1:0-2099 GCA_035543035.1 Terriglobales bacterium
AAAGAAAAGTTCAAGAGTTCAAGGGTTTGAGGGTTCAAGAGAGAAAAAAAAACTGATCGTTTACCGTGACTCGTGGCAGTGAAAAAAGCTCAAAAGATTAATCGCTCAAATGTTCAAAGGTAAAAGATAAGAACAGAATAAGAATCATAAAAGATCATAAATCTGATTAGATAAGAGGTTCTGTTACAGGCAAATTGAGTGAGATAAAAAACGTATTATTTTAATTGGCTTGTTTAAAGGAGGATTATGTTAAAAGAGATAAGGATTCACGGTAGAGGAGGCCAGGGCGTGGTGACTGCAGCTGAGCTTTTGGCGGTTGCCGCTTTCGAGGATGGCAAATATGCCCAGGCTTTCCCTACTTTTACCAGCGAGAGGATGGGAGCACCGGTACAGTCTTTCGTCCGGATTGCGGACCACAAGGTCACAGCCAGAAACCAGATCTATGAGCCGGATTTTCTGATTATCCAGGATTATACCCTGATTGGTGCCGTCGATCTGCTAAAGGGATTGAAAGCTGACGGGTTGGTTATAGTAGACACTGAAAAAAAACCTGAGGACGTTGGTTTGAAAACCAAATCCAGGATTTTGACTATTCCTGCATCCAAGATCGCCATGGAAATATTGGGGAGGCCCATCCAGAATACCACTCTGATGGGTGCTTTTGCCGGCGCGACCGGACTTATCTCACTGGAAGCCATCAAGAGAAGCGTTATGGAGCGGTTTCCAGGAGAGTTAGGGAAGAAGAACGTGATGGCTGTGGAAAAAGCCTATGAACTGATGAAAGGAGCTAAAAATGCCTAAACCAGAAGGAACGGTCTCCAAGCCAGGATCGAGCAAGGCTTACAAGACCGGTGCCTGGAGAACAAAAAAACCGGTTTTCAAACAGGTGAAATGCAATGACTGCAGAATCTGTGTGGCAGTCTGTCCGGACGGGGTGATCTTCGGTTCGAACAAGAAATACTGGGCAGATCTGGATTATTGTAAAGGGTGCGGAATCTGTGTAGAGGAGTGCCCTTTGAAAGACATCGAATTGATAGTGGAGGTTAAATAAAACATGAAAAAAGTTATCGAAGGGTCAATGGCAGTAGCAGAAGCGGTCAAGGTCTGCCGCCCACACGTCATCTCCGCTTATCCGATTACTCCCCAGACCCACATCGTGGAGAATTTGTCGCAGTTTGTAGCAGATGGTGATTTGAAGTCCCAGTTCGTGAACGTGGAAAGCGAATTCGGAGCAGCTTCGGTCATTCTCGGTGCCTCAGCTACTGGAGCCAGAGCTTATTCGACTACTACTTCTCAGGGTCTTCTTCTGATGACCGAGGTTCTGTTCAATTTAGCCGGATTGAGGTTTCCGGTAGTCATCACCTGTGCCAACCGGGCAGTTTCGGCACCGATTAACATCTGGAACGATCAGCAGGATGCTATGACTATAAGGGATTCTGGCTGGATCATGCTTTTTGCCGAGGATAACCAGGAAGCAGCAGATATGCACCTGCAGGCTTTCAAAATCGGCGAGCATCCGGAGATAATGCTTCCGGTGATGGTCAACATGGACGGCTTCATTTTAACGCACGCATTTGAGCCGATCGAGTTTTTAGACCAGAAAATGGCCGACGAATTTCTACCTCCCTTTAAACCCGAATTATACCTTACCCCAAAGAATCCAATGACCTTCGGGGTCTTAGCAGAGCCGGACTGGTATATGGAAACTAGGTACAGACTGCAGAGAGCGATCGAGGCATCCACTGACATGATCGATGAAGTCGCAGACCAATTCAAGAAAACGTTCGGAAGATATCAAGGTGGTCTGGTCGAAAAGTATAGACTGGACGGTGCAGAGACTGTAATCGTGTCCATGGGCTCGGTGGTCGGAACCATAAAAGAGGTAGTCGATGATCTGAGAGACAAAGGCAAAAAGGTTGGAGTTCTGAAGATAAGAGCATTCAGACCTTTCCCCAAAGAAGCAATCTATGACGCTTTGAAGAACATCAAGAATGTCATCGTTATCGAGAAAGCCATCTCCTTAGGAGCAACCGGAATACTTTATGACGAGATTAAGGCAGCCCTATATGGAAGAGCTTCCCAGCCTAAGGTCTCTGGTT
>DATKKH010000119.1:0-3728 GCA_035543035.1 Terriglobales bacterium
AAACAGCACTTAGTGGACCACTAGGATCGTTCATACCGAACGGTCCGCCAGTGGAGTGTGTCGCTGTATCGATTACTACAGTGCCGGGCCCAGTCACATTATAGAACATCTTGCAATAGAGTCCAGAGCCAGTGAAGCCACTAGTGAAGCTGACTGCCACAAACAACATCGGGTCAGGGCCACCATATCCGCCTACTCCGTAGGGGTTCACGATTCTCTGGGTAAATGCAGAGACCACGCTCGGAGCTGCAAAAGCTGGCGGGTTAGCGTCTAATAATCCACCAGTCAGCACAGTATCCAGAACTGCACCAGCAGTACCGGTCACCTTTATAGGAAGCACGAAAGCAACGACATTATCAGTAACGTTAACATTTGCATCGATTTCGATGCTTCCGCCGCCTATACAGGGATGAATCGACAGACTGGCTCCAGATAGAGTCATAGTGTCAGCTGTAAATCCGAGCTTGGAGAAGAAAAGCACCAGAGAGAATACTAAGACTACTAATAACAAATTCCTTCTCATTTTCTTACTCCTCTAAGTTAATGTTAGCTTTCTCGAAATCTTTCCCGTTTTATTCAGAAAAAACTTCGATATTGATACTTCCCCCTCTCTTTCAAAGGTCAAAGCTAATTTACCTTTAAGGACACTCACCTCCTTCGAAAGTGTTTAAGGGTGTTAATCGTGGTTGGTTTTTACCCCTTCTCTCCTCACCTCCTTTCTCACAGATCCGTTTCTCGGATCGATAAAAGTTAGAGGTTTTAATTGCCAAACTCGTTCATCTTAGGTCCTCTACGTCCCGAAACAGTGAGGGACCGGACCTCCTTTAAATAAATAGCTGATCAGATAAACCACATCTGCGACCGTGACCTTGCCGTCTCCATTTGCATCGCCTTTAATCACTGGAACAGGCGGGGTGCCTCCTTTGAAAAGATAACTGATCAGGTAAACCACATCCGCCACCGTGATCTTGTTATCAGCATTGGCATCTCCATATTTTATGCCCCCGAAGATAAAAAGCCTGCCCGCTAAAGTCTTCTTTTCGCGGACCAGCGTATCTCCCTGGGCAAGAGTTGCGTAAACGTTTATGTAGGTCGAAGTATCTGGAAGCGAAGTATCCGGTACACATAAAATATTCAAATACAACTTGAAAAGAAGTCCGAATCCGGGACCGATAGGCTGGCTAATAGGAGCTATCCCCAGAACGTTAGCGCCTACACAATATGGACTCGTCGTATCACCCGCATCACCGCGGGCCTCGAGAGTTGGAAAGTTGCTTGTCAAAGAACCGCTTTTATCTATTTTCAGCACTCTGCTGATAGTAGTGTCTATGCTGATTATGCTATCGTGCGGGCAGGGTCTGATTGTGCCTTTGCAAATTGTATCGATTGACACTTTGAAGTGATCGGTTGAAAAATAGGCCCTGTCGCCGGCACTTAAGGAAAATATAAGAGTGAAACCCTGTATGTTCTGATCTATGTTGTCGATGTAGACCGGAACTTCTGTCTGGGTATATCCCTTGTAAGCGTTCGTATCTCCGACGAAAACCGTAGTCGTATCAGCCTTAGCCCTGGAGAAACTTAAAAAAACAAAAAAGCAAAATAGAGCCAGTATTAAGATTTTCTTAAGGTACATCCCTTCCCTCTTTCTTAATTAGGTTTTTTCCTTAAAGACCCGTTTCCTCCGATCACAAGGGCCTACCTTTTACCTCCTTTGCGAAAAGGTCAAAAATGTAAAGAACAAAAATTTAATTTTGATACTGCCTAATTCTTACTGCTTCTTAAAGCGGCTTCGATATATCCTCTTTCACTTCTTCCACCCTCAGTTCCCCCTCAAAAGGACTATCATCCTGTAGGCCTTTTGTGTGATGTGATATTACTGGAGACTTGCCTGACTTCACAGCTACAATATATAAATCGAGCCTTGTTTGTCAAGCAGAAAAATGATTTAAAAACACCTTATTTTTTTCAAAAGCGTCCTTTCCCAATCTATGATTAAATCCTCTTTCCTCCTTGTTTTCTTGAACTTTGATAAGCAAAAAATATACCGCTAAGCTCAAAAATAATTGCTGCTTTTTAACTCATTTATTCACATACAATTAACAATGTTGATCTCTCAGGCAGGTTAAATCCCCGGATGAAGATTCCGACCTGTATTTTATTGAATTATAATGAGTTATCAAATTAGTTCAATCTCGAGCACTGAAATAAGTTTCATAAACTCTGCAATTTCCTACATATCTTCAGATTCTGTAAGACTCGATTTGTGCATCTTCCAGCGGGGTTACTTCTATGCTCTGATGCTCATCCTCCGAATCTGTCCAGGTTTTGACTATAAGCGAAGCTGAGTTTTTTTGTTGACAGTATCTCGCGGAAATACTGGCTGAGAGATTGATGCTCCCTGATAATGGCTCACCCAGGAGCAGCCCAAGTGCACCTTTAAATTCTTTTGCCGTTAATTTTGTCTCTTCTGGAAGAGATAGTGACAACAAATAATTATTTTCCTCCTGATCTCTACCTACTATTAGCTTTAAACCTTTTCTCTCGTTTCCATTTTCAACTGGCAGTCTGAAATGCCTTCCGATTTTTAGAAGAGAGATGTGCCGTAAGGTGTCCTCGCCGTGGAAAAAAGAATCTTTTAACCTTCTGGCGAAATTTTCTTCAGTTAATAGACATCCACCTGCAGGACAGGGATAATCTCTTATCTGGTAATCTGAAGCTAACTGGATTTGACGTTTTCTGGACCTCCCCTGAAGATTCAAAAGAGCAAAACGGTCTATTATTCCATTTTTTTCTGGAAGTGTTGGTTCCAGAAGTTTGGCAGAAAGAGGCCTTAAAACCTTTCCCTTGAGGCTAGACTCCCTTTCGATCAGCTTCATTGCATCCAGTCTCTGGGACATAGGCCTTTCTCCTAAAACATCGCCAGTGAAGATAAACTCAGCTCCTTCTTTTTCCATCAACTCCTTGGCTTTTTTGAATAGGAAAATCCGGCAATCGATGCAGGGGTTAAGATTTCTGCCATATCCGTGTTTTGGATTTTTTACTATTTCGAGGTAATCATCTCCGCCAAATATCCGGACCAGCTTTATGCCGAACTCCTGGGCAAATTTGTTAGAATAGCAGACGCCGCTCCTCCCATCACAGGTGCAGAATGGGGTTTTCATATTCAGAGCTATTACCTCAAACCCCAGGTCCAGAACTATTCTCAGAGCTAGAGTGCTATCCAGACCCCCAGAGAGCAAGCCTATGGCTTTCTTTTTTGTCATGACCATATAATATAATTACCTTACTCAAAAATCAACCCCCTATTTACTTTAAATGGATTTCCGTAGCATCTTCCCATGTGGGGACGTTTGGTGTTTCCCCACCAGTAAGACTTTTCTGATTCAAAAAAAGTAGACCCGGTTGTCCTTAATCTGTGTCTGTCCTAATAAACAAAAATTGCCCCACCCTGAGGGAAAATGGGGCTGCTTTCCTACTTTCCGCAGTTTCAATAAGATAAAAAAGCTGAAGGAGCTTCACAACCTACTCTATCTGAGAGGGGGGCAGGAACTCAGAGTAGAATGAAATTAGTGAAGACTTCAGCTTTAAAATTGTTCTTTTTTCACCTTTTGAACGAAATTCTCTTTTGAGTTGTTTGACCTGTTTGAGATTTTTTTAATAACCTTTCCCCCTACTCAAAGAATCCCCTGCAATTTCGTCCGATTTAAGTACTGATTCGATCAGGCTGA
>DATKKH010000120.1:0-4914 GCA_035543035.1 Terriglobales bacterium
GCCGATAGACTCCAGGGTTTCCCTGAAGATCTACAACGTGGCTGGACAGCTGGTTCGCACCCTGGTGAATGAGACCATGGCTGCGGGTACCCATACGGTTACCTGGGACGGAGCCAACTCCAATGGTGAGAAAGTCGCATCCGGTATCTATTTCTACCAGCTAGGCACTGAGAATTATACCCAGACCAGAAAAATGTGCCTGATGAAATAAAGACTGATTTTTAGACACAGTTAGACAAAGGGAGCGAATTCTTTCGCTCCCTTTGTCATAATATTCCACAATCAGTTATCTAGATAAACTGAGGAACCAGTTCTGTACTAGCCGATCCCACCTTTTATATTGACAATTTCACTTCAAGCGATTATATAGCATATACTTGTTGACAGAAAAATGGCAAAAAATATCCGTAATTTAAAAGTCAAGGAATTAGAAGTAGTTCTGAAAATAAGTCAGGCAGTCTCCCGCACTCTGAATTTGAAAGAGATTATCAAAATGGCCTGCCGGATGACTGCTCAGGCACTCAACGCAGACCGCTGCTCCATAGGGCTCCTTGGCGCAAAAGGGACCTACACGATAACTCATTACTCTTATCGAAGGTTTCCCTATTATCCTTCCCTAGCTGGCGAAAAACTCATTGCCAAGCATTACCCGGTTATAGCCGGAAAATTACTTGAGAAAAAAGTTGTCCAGATTGTCAGGGATCAACCACCATCTTTTCTCTCCATTAAGGAAAAAAGACTTCTCAGGCAGTTGAACATGAGTGTTTTTCTGGCAGTACCGATTCTGGCTGATGAAAAACCTTTGGGAGCTTTTCATCTGGCTAGAGTTGAAAAATCCCAACCTTTTTCTAATTCAGACATAAGTCTCTGCCAGACCATAGCAAATCAGATTGGAGTTGCCATTAAAAATGCAACCCTGGTCAAGGAATTAAAAGAAGACCATCAACTGCTGGAAAAACAGAGTGAAGATCTGAAAGTCAGGTATCAACAACAGAATCTTGTTTTGGATATCAGCAAATCTTTGTTCCGGACTTCAAATCTGCAGGAAGTATTTAATATAATCACTCAGAAGACCTGCGAAGCTCTCAGATTAGATAGATGTACCATACTCCAGTTTGATTCAGATCAAGAAGAAGCAGTTATAAGATCGGTTTATCATTCATCCACAGGATCTTCCAGACTTGGAACACATGTCACTTCCGATTTGGGAAGAAAATTTCTTGTGGAAACTTGCCCCAAGATATACAGATTGCTTCGGAATAAAGGATTTCTTTTGACTGAAGATTTTCAGTCGAATCCTCTGCTTCCAAGAACCCGCAGATACATAAAAGATCTGGGGGTGAAATCTACCCTGGCTATTCCCTTTTACTCTGGCAAAAAAATATCCGGAAGCCTTCAACTCAGTACTCTAAAAGATTATCATCATTTTACTGATTCGGAAATTAAGCTTTGCCAGACTATAGCCAATCTTGCCTCCCTGGCACTAGAGAACGTCAGACTTATGGATAGACTGCAGGAAAAAAGCATCACACTCCAGCAGCAAGCGGAGATTTTGGGAAAACAATACCGGGAACAAAATATACTTTTGGAGATTAGCAAAGCGGTTTCCCAGACATTAGACCTTCAAAATCTTTTCGACATTGCCACGGAAACCACTGTAAAATTGTTGAATGTAGAACGCAGTACCATCCTTTTTTATGACAAGGCTAAAAACGTTGCCACTTATAAATCAGCCTATATCAAAGGCAGGCACCAGCGGGAATATGTGGACCGGGAGTTAAAAGTAAGCCGATACCCCACTTTGGCTAATCTCCTGAAAAGAAACCTCATCCTTTCCGAGTCTGACGTATCTGGATCCCCCTTCCACCCCCAGGACAAAAAATATTTCCAGAAAAGAGGAGTAAAATCCATTTTAGCTGCGTCCTTCAGCTTAGGAACTGGAATGGCCGGCATTTTCTCCATTGGCAGCCACGATAGACACATAAAATTCTCCGACTCAGAGGTCAGGTTATGTAAATCAATAGCTAATCTTCTCTCCGTTGCCATCCAAAATGCCTTGTTGATGCAAAACCTTCGGGAGAAAAGCCTGACAATCGAGCAGCAGACAGAAACCTTAAAAAAACATTTTAGAGAACAGTCAATTCTTTTAGAGATCAGTAAAGCCTTGTCCCAGACCTTGGACATTGAGAAACTCTTTGAGATAGTTACTAAAAGGACGACTGAGTTATTAGGAGTGGACCGCTGTGCTATTATGCTAATGGACGAAGTTAAAGATATCTCCATTATTTATAAAGTGTACGCTGCTGGCAAGCATCGACCAGTATATGAGGGGATCCAAAAAAGTAAGAAAGACTTTCCCATTTTGGTACGCCACCTGTTGAGAAAACCACATCTATTTTGTGTTCCAGATGTATCCCAGTCTGACCTGACTACAAGAGAGAAGAAAGCCTTCGAGAGTGTGGGGATGAAATCTGTGCTGGTGATTCCTTTTTACTTAGCAGGAAAGAATTTAGGTCTTCTGGCTTTAAGCACACTGCACCGGCAACATAAATTCACCGAATCCGAAATCAGCCTAGGACAAGCCATAGCCAATCAGCTTACCATGACGGTAGAGAATGCCAGACTGGTTCAAGACCTTCAGGAAAAAAGCAGAAAAATCCAGACGCAAACTGAGGCTTTGGAAAAACAGTTCAGAGAGCAGACCATCCTTTTAGAAATAAGCAAGGCATTGTCCCAGACCTTAGACTTGAAGGAGCTCTTTAAGATAGTCACCCAGAAAACTGTGGAGCTACTGGGAATAGATCGGGCCGTGGCAATGATCATAGATCAAAAAACAGGGAATCATTCTATATTTGTCCACTACTCCCGGGTTAAAAACATTCCTGAGCTTGTCGATTTCCCGAAAAATATAAGCGAGTTCCCCTATCTAATAAAGAAGTCGAGAATTGGACATATATATTCCGTTTTCGATACTCAAAAATCAGGTGTCTCTTTAAGAGAAAAGAATTATTTCAGAAAAAGAAAGATAAAATCCGTACTGGTTGTTCCTTTCATTTTGCAAGGCAAGCTTCTGGGGATATTGTCCTTAAATAACATCACAGAAAAGCATGTGTTCACAGAGTCTGAGATCAAATTAACTCAGGGTATAGCCAATCAGCTCTTGGTTGCAGTTGAAAATGCGAATTTGATGGAGATTTCAAAAAAACATTCGGCTGAATTAGAAAAGCTTTCCCTCCAGATCATAAATGCCCAGGAGGAGGAAAGAAAGAATCTCGCTGGCAGATTGCACGATGTTGTAGGTCAGGATTTGACTGCTTTGCAGCTGGATTTGAAAATGAGCAAGCATGAAATCCCTGAGCAATTTGCTCAAACCAGAGCCAGGCTGGAGGAGGAGGAAAGATTAGCCAGACAGACCCTGGAGAACGTTCGCAATTTGACTATGGACTTGCGTCCTCCCATTCTGGATGACTTTGGACTTGCCTCTGCCATCCGCTGGTATGCTGACGGATTTAGCCGTAGAACTAATATCAAGCTTTCATTGAAACTCCAGAAACATGACTGTAAATTACTTCCGGAATTTGAGACCGCCATATACCGGGCGATTCAGGAATGCCTGACTAATGTAGTAAAGCATTCGGAGGCAAGCAGGGTCAGTGTATCTCTGGACATGAAAAACGAGCATCTCCATATAGTAGTCCAGGATAATGGCATAGGGTATGAGCCTGCGAATTTCCACTTTACAAGTGGATTTGGATTGTTTAGATTAAAGGAGAAGACAGAGCTGTTAGGAGGAAAATTCAAAATAGACTCGAAAAGAGGAGAAGGAACCAGAGTCGTTATCATATTTCCCTGCAAAAAATAAGGAGATATCATGAGCAAAATCAAAATTCTGATCGCGGATGACCACAAGATCCTGAGACAGGGTATCCGCTCCCTGCTCGCCCCGCATGCAGACTTTGAGGTGGTTGGGGAGACTTCCGATGGTCCGGAGACCCTGAAAGAGACTTTCAAGCTTAAACCGGACGTGGTGCTAATGGATATCGGCATGCCTAATCTTAACGGGTTCGAAGCCACCAGGCAAATCAAAAAGAAATTGCCCGAAGTGAAAGTACTTGTTCTAACTATGTACCTGGATGATGAATATGTACTGCAGGCACTCCAGTCCGGTGCCTCGGGTTATGTGTTGAAAGACGTAGCAGTAGAAGAGCTGGTAACTGCCATCAGGGCCGTAAACAATGACCAGTATTATCTAAGCCCTTCGATTTCACGCACGGTGATAGATGCCTATCTGCGAAAGACAGAAAAAGGTGAAAAGGAACCTTCGGAGCTTCTGACCGCCAGAGAGAAAGAGATCGTCCAGCTGATTGCCGAAGGGTTCACCAATAAAGAGATAGCAGCCAAGCTTTATATCAGCGTCAAGACCGTGGATGCTCACCGTTCCCATATAATGGAAAAACTCGATATTCATGATGTAGCTCTACTGGTCAAATATGCCATTCGTAAAGGAATTACTGACCTGCATACTAAGAGATGATGGTTTCGCAGGTCTGAGATATTTGCGGATTTTACTAACAGATACTTTGTCCAAAAGCGTTCATGCACCCGATCAAAGATGTTTACAGGAATGCAGAAAACCTCAGACTAAAATAAGGTATCTACCCGATTGTCAAAATTTGACAAGAAAATATATTTAAATTGGTATAACGAAAAAACGAGGGTGTGCCCTGTAACTTCGGGTAGTTCCTAGCCCCCCTCTACCCATACAGAGCTTAACACCCTCTTTTATTTTGCCCTACGGGCAAAATAGGTTTATGGTTCATGGTGGTTAGTTCATAGTCCTCCCATCTCAAAAGCATTAATCAGATAATCATGGTATTGTTATTTGTATGAATCTTATGTAAATTTTTCTTGACA
>DATKKH010000121.1:0-2016 GCA_035543035.1 Terriglobales bacterium
TCGGCAAACCGTATGATTTAAAAGTCTTAAAAAAGATCGAATCTTCCGAGTTCAACATGCTGCACGTCTGCAAAAGCAACAATTTACTTCCGCTTTTTGTTGACTATCCGGTCAATGTGGTTAATTGGAATGCAACTGATCCGACTAACCTGGATTTGAAAGAAGGTTCAAAGCTTTTGAATAAGGTGGTATTAGGAGGAATAGATGGTGATAATTTACTGCTGAACGGGAAACCTGAAGAAGTTTTCAAAGAAATCAAGAAGGTAATTGGAGATAATCAAAAAATTAGATTCATGCTGGGTCCTGGATGCACTATCTCAACCCAGATCCCGGAAGGGAATCTCAGAGCCGTAAGGAAAGCGGTTGAAATATCTTAATCGGGAAGTCGCCTGGAGTATAAAGCGTTAGCTTTATCGATTTAGCAGGGAGTCAAAATGAAGAAAAAAGAGACAGAGATCATTGAACGGATCGAAAAACTGGCTCAATCCAAGAAGGAAAGAGAAGATATTTTAATGGAAACCGTCAAAATCCTCAAGGACAATTACCAGCACTACAACTGGGTAGGGATTTACCTTTTGGAAGGAGACGAGCTTGTCCTTGGTCCCTATTTGGGAAAGCCCTCGCCTCATACCAGGATCCGCCTGAATAAAGGAATCTGCGGGGCTGCTGCCAGCCAGAAGAAAACGGTAAACATCCCGGACGTCAATGCTGACCCAAGATACTTAGCCTGCAGTCTGGAAACCAGGTCCGAGATTGTCGTCCCCATAATGAGGGGAAAGCAGGTATTCGGTGAAATAGACCTAGATTCAGATAAGCTGGGCGCTTTTTCTAAAGAAGATCAACTTCTTCTGGAGCAGATTTGCTCGGTTCTATCAGAGCTTTTCTGATTTTTTCTTGTGTTCATACTTGCATCAAATATGAAAGAAAATGCATAAAAGAGTGAGATAATTTTTGGAAAAGGGAGAGAATTCGACTTTTTCGCAAAAATAGAATGTCGAGGTAGGCATCTCGAAACATAATATAAGACAGACACTTAATGCCAGGATATTAAGTAATAGTTTAAGTTAATAGACATAAGGACATAATTATCACATTTTAGAAAAGCTGACGGCATATCTTTTGCATTTTTGCATTTTGAACAATACCATTTATAGAGGAGCAAAAGTGGAGCAGGAACAATCTAAGGAGGGTCTAAAGTATCAAGTTCTAAAGCTTTTGGCTATCAGGATCAACAGCTCGGTTCCCATTAAGGAGATAATTCAAGAAGGAATAACCAGGGCAGTCGAAATAATGGACTTGGAAGCAGGCTCGATTTCCTTATGGAATGAGGAGACAAAAGAGCTCGTCTCTGAAGCAGTTGCAGGTCCAAAAGAGAAGACTGATCTGCTTTCGACCATCGAGAGAGGTGCTATCCAGGTGATGAGGAGAGACCTCAAAATCGAATCAGTCTATCTTACCTTTGAAAAAGAAGGTGTCCACAGCGTTTTTTCCTACCCGATCAGAGCAGATGGAAGATTCTTAGGGGCCATAACCGGCTTAAGTCTCGGAAGCAGAAATCTGATTCTGGAGGAAGAGTTTTTGGAAGCGCTGGGAAGTCAGCTTGGGTTAGGAGCTACAAAAGCAGAGAGGTTCATGACCAAGGCTGATAAAAAGAAGATGGAGGAGGAAAAAGAGCAGTCAGTCAAATCAGAGAGACTTGCTGCGATCATGCACACCTCGGTTGCAATAAACCATGAGATAAACAACCCCCTGACTGCCATTCTGGGAAATGCCCAGCTTCTTCTAACCAGGAAAGAGTATCTGGACCAGGAGACTGTGGATAAGTTGAAGATAATCGAGGAAAACGCTCTGAAGATAAAAGAGGTAACCCAGAATCTTTTGAGGATTATCGAGCCGGTGATTACGGAATATGCTGGCGGTGTCAAGATGCTCGATATCGCGAGGTCCAAAAAAAGAGAATTTTCGTCTGAATCTTAATGTAGGGGCGATCCGCCTTTGGCGGACTCGCCCCTGTTC
>DATKKH010000122.1:0-8232 GCA_035543035.1 Terriglobales bacterium
ACCCAGAACCCTCCCCAGTTTAGATATTCTATATTATTTCCTTGTGTATACATAAACCATGGATACCAGAGTCTTGGAGCGGGTCCTGTACCGAGGTTGAGAAATTCACAAGAAGTATGTCCTAACATCCCCCAATCATTGCTCCATGTAGCCATTAAAGGAGTTGACGTAAAGCCACATGAATCTGGCAAAGGAAACTGGGCGATCACGGAAGTCGCCAACCAAAAGAGAACAAGCAACACAAATAATGAAATGCTTAGAGTTTTCATCTTGCACCTCCATTAGATCGTGCAGGGTGTGGAACCCCCTTTGAAAAGATAATTAACCAAGAAGACCACATCTGATACGTTTACTTTTCCATCACAATTAGTATCTGCTTTTTCTGGATGAGGTCTAGAGCCGCGTTTGAACAAATAGTTAACCATGTAAACAGCATCTGTAACGCTTACGACTCCGTCTTCATTCACATCTCCTCGGCCAAAACTAACCTGTGCGGTCAATGCACCCAAGGCATTAACTAAACCCCATCCATAGTAGTAATCAAACCCCGTAATGTCTTCTAAATTTCCCATTCCGTCATCGGTTTGCCCAATTCTGTCCAAAGCTGAACGTTCTAAGATATATTTGATCTGCCTGTTAGTCAACTCAGGACGTTTAGCTTTAAGTAGCGCAGCGACTCCCGCGACGAATGGTGCTGCGGCCGAGGTTCCATCAAATAATGTATAATCTGCTTCATAAAAAGCGGAAGTTGTTAACACGTTGACTCCTGGGGCAACTAAGTCAATATAAGTCCCTCGCTTAGACTCCCAGGGATAAGTGGCAAGTGTAACCCTGTTACCTGAAGAGTCTATTGCTCCAACCGCAATTACCTCAGGAAAAGCGGCAGGGTAACTAATATAAGGAGATTTATCTTGAGCCTCAGCACCGGTATAAGCGTTTCCCATTGAAGCCACCAAAACTACTCCCTTGCTGTATGCATATTGAACAGCTGGTTTTAAATAAAAATTTATATATGTTAAAGACCATGGAAAATCGTAAAGTCCCCAACTCATATTAATAACATTCGCACCAAGATCTGCAGCCCGCTTAATTGCCCTGACTGCATAATCCGCGTCGTAGTCTGCGCACTGGTGTGTTACATAACAAGTATAAGGATACGCTATATTTATCGGCATAAGTCTTACCCTCTGGTCAATCCCTGCTATACCATGTGAACATTTCCAAACAGGTTCAGAATTCCACAAAAGGGAGTTCAATGAATCAGCTTCTGCGCCGATTATTCCGGCTAAGCAAGTACCATGTATATATATCGCAAGGTTGAAATCATCAAAAAAAGGTCTCGCATCATGCTCTTGGCTGGTCCCTTCATTATAATAACTGTAAGGTTCAAATATTGGATCAAAATGGGTATTTGGATTATCCTTTTCATAATAATAGGAACAAAATTGAAAATGCGTCATTGCCTGAGTGAACATTCCAGCATCAATGATTGCGACTATAACTGTAGTATCCCCTGTCTCTAAGTCCCAGGCATCAGAAGCAGCTATATCAAGTAAAGAGTGCCAGGGATTTTCCAATCCCCACTGTTGCGGATATAAGGAATCACAAGGTGACAAATGAGGTTTCAACTTTGGAACTGTAATAGCTGCTTCTATACTACTTTGCTTTGTTAACGCATTGCATAAACCCATTACATCCAAGGTATCAGGTCCTTTGAAGATGAACTGCTTCCCTAAATTGAGAGAATTGTAAAGAGAAATATTCTCAGGGGAGCTGCTATCAGGTTTAAAAAGATAATCTACATCACTCACCCCGTATAGGTTTATCAAAGAGTCGACCGCTGCAATGCCAATTGATTTGTTAACTAAAGTAATAGGTAAGCTTTGGTCTTTGAAAGTTACAAACAGTTTCCCTGGAATGTAATCTACAGTTGACCCGTCTACGGTCTGAGAAGGACTTCCTGTCGAGGAGTTAGCGATTTTTAAGGTAAATTTGCCTGTAGATGAATAGGGGACAATCCAGGACTGCTGCCCCTGGGCTGGCTCATTATCGCCAATAGTACTCCAGCTTTGGCCACTATTGGTTGTATATTCCACCTTCACTGTGCCGCTGAAGTTAACAGAACCCCAGGCTATGTCATGTGTCTCCCCTTCCTTCCAGACAGATCCTTTTTTGGGCTTGATAATCTCAATGACCCCCCCTAAAGCACCAGATTTAAATTTAGGCGTGAATCCTATGCCTGTAGAGGCATTAGTAAATTCTAAATGATTTTCGGGTGGGTAAAAAGTCGAATCTACTACTTCGCCTACATCGGGATTCCAGTTAGTAGTCGTTCTGAAGTATAAAGTCGCAATTAAGCCACTCCCAGGCGTCAGGCCTCCAGTGGTCCAAATTGCGTAAAAAACCAATGAACATTCTGCTGTATCAATACTTACTCCAGAAAAAGAATAACCAGAAGTTCTGCTCCCAATAAAACTCACAGAGTCGCAATAAATTGTCGACGGAGAAGAACAAAATTTCAATGGAACCACAAATCCACCAAGAGTCTCATCGTTATAAGCCCAGACTTTTAGAGCCACCACTTGATTTTGCTGTACCCCACCTTTTTGCTCAACCCAGCAACTATCGGGGGTACCGGTGTCTTGAGCTAATGCAAAACCTAATAGAAACTTACCGAATAAGAGAAACACAATAATGCAAGCGAGGAGTTTCCTGAACATTGCGCCGTCCTGATTTTGAGTTAAGTGACCATCAATTTTAAAAAAACCTTCCCTTCAATTGACTATCGTATTACAGCTAATCAATATAGGGTAATACCCTATATTGAAAAATATCACCACACTAAAACTTGTCAAGTAAAATCTTTATAAGAAATCAAGAAAATCATCTATAATACAAATTTTTTGCAACAGAAATGAGGGTATGTGTCCAGGCTAACTTCCCTCTTTTTCAAGGTGAGGAAGTAGTCAAGAAAAAATAACATAATACCTTTTACTAACAAAAAAATGTCAAATTTCAGCTTGACAATGGTACATTTTATGTTTAATTGTTGTCAACGGAGGTCGCCTATAAAGCTTGTTTAAAGATTTGGTTTTTCTGTTTTTGATGGAAAAAGAAAGGAAACCTTTTTATGGGCGACAATTTTTTTAGCCGAAAAATCTATTCGGCTTTTTTTATGGATAGGGTGTCAAATAAAAAATGGAGGGTCAGATGAGTTTTAACAAAAAAATCACCTTATTATTAACTCTCTTTTTGCTGGTGCCTTCTTTGAGCCAATCCGGGGATTACATTAATTACTCCCTGGATACTCCTGCTTCAGGACTGGCTGGCAACAGTGTGGTGGAGATAATCTATGATGGTCATTATATCTGGGTGGGGACAGGAAGTGGCTTAAGCCGTACCTCGGACGTTGGGATAACCTGGCAGACTTTTGACCATACCAACGGTTTAAATCAGGACGGGGTTTCAGCCATAGCTTATGACCAAAAAGATTCGACCTTGTGGGTGGCAACTTCTTATAATCAGATCATTGATGGGGTGGTTATCCCATTTGGAAGCGGGTTCAACTTCTCAAAGAGAGATGTGATCAACTGGAGTTCGTCCCGGCCGGAACAGGCAAGCAGTGTTGGAAAGTTAGCCTATGATATAGCGGTTTCCGACACCACAGTCTGGGTGGGATGCTTTTACGGAGGTCTGATCAGATCCAAAGATAAGGGTCAAACCTGGGAAAACGTTTATATAGATTCTGCTTCCAGGTATGATTACGAAAACGGATTATATCAGGACTTTCGTAACCGGGTTTTCGCAGTTGTGACTGATCATTCTGACCCTGATACCACCTTTATCTTATCAGGAACTGCTGCCGGCATATTCAGATTCGTCTACACTACAGCCGATACCGCAGATACAGTGATCGCCTATCAGCAGGATGATACTATATCGACTTCCATTTCCGGTAACTTTGTCATTTCTCTCGGGATTCAAAAATTATCAGGCGGCAGGAAGATAATCTGGGCAGGAACACAACCGACATATTACGGTTCATATGCTGCAAGCTTCACCACAGACAACGGAGCTACCTGGTACCAGACTTTAGCCGGAGACAAAATCTGGAACTTCGATTTTGACGACTCGGTTGTCTGGGCTGCCACCAGCATGGGACTCAAAAGATCAACCGATTTAGGAACATCCTGGACAGTATTTAATTATATGAAGGATAAAGATCGATCTGATCAGCAGATTTTGAGCACTGAGTTTTACGCAGTCAGGGTCGTGGGTGATACTATCTGGGCAGGGAATTTCGATGGATTGGTCAGAAGCACAGATAACGGAAATACCTGGAAAGTGTATCGGTCTTTTGTTACCATTGGATCACCCCAGGCGTCAAGCTCTTATGCTTATCCGAACCCCTTTTCTCCGATGATTGCCAATCAGAGTGTACGAATTCATTACAAGCCTGATTCTAACGGGGAAGTTACCATAAAAATTTATGATTTCGAGATGAAGCTGGTAAAAACTGTTCTGGAAAATGCCGCTCGCACTGGAGGAGTGGAATATGACCAGGTCTGGGATGGGAAAAACGAGAAAGGGGATATTGTAGCAAACGGTATATATTTCTTCAAGGTAGAAGGACCGGGTAGTCAGAGGGAATGGGGCAAGATCGGGGTAATAAAATAACAAGGAGCTAAAAAAATGATAAGAAAGATCTGTTTAACCATAACTCTCCTGCTCATAACCTCTGTATCAATAGTCCAGGGAGCCACAGGTGACGGAGGATATCCTGGCGCATTTTCGAGAATGGGTCTGGGCGCTAGAGCTTTAGGAATGGGTGGAGCCTTTGTGGCAGTGGCAGATGACGGTTTTGCCTCCGCCTTCAATCCGGCTGGACTGGTTCAGCTTAAGAAGCATACCTTCAACGCCAGCTACAGGTTTATGAGTCTCGACCGGGAATTAAGCTATGTCAGCTACCAGCAACCGATCAAAGGAGCAGCCGGAGTAGGGCTTTACTGGATAAATTCCGGAGTCGGCAACGTGGAGACCAGGGACTACGAGGGAAAAGTCACCGGAGAGCTGGACAATAACGAGAACCTGGTGAACTTCAATTTTGCCAAGAAAATCATTGGTCAGTTCTCAGCTGGTCTGAATATAAAATATACCCAGTCCAAATTGGCTAATATCGATGCTAATACGGTGGGATTTGATTTAGGGGTGCTCTTCGGTCCGTACCAAAAACTCAGATTTGGTCTGGCAGTAGACAATATTGGGATGAAATATTCCTGGAATTCAGGCAAATACTGGCAGGAGTTCGATCAGCTGGGAACGGATACCAATGATGATTTTCCACTTAATTTCAAATTCGGCGGTTCGTATCTTCTGTTGAAAGATAAGCTGCTGCTGTCTGCGCAGGTTGACAAAAGCGATATGCAGTCTGCCAGGCCGCACTTTGGCGTAGAATACCAGGGTATAAAATATCTGGCCGGGAGACTGGGATATAATGACGGCTCTTTTACTTTTGGCCTGGGAATCAATTATACGGTGAAATCGATTACTTTCGGACTGGATTATGCATTTATCTCCAGCCAGGTTGGAACAGATGCTGATAATCTGGTCACGATGGGGATAGGATTTTAGAGTAATTAGTAAGGGCACGATCCCGCCTTTGGCGGGATGCCCCTACAGGAAGCCACAACCTTCAGATTGCGTTCGCAGGCTAAAGCGGATTCATAGAACCTGCGGCTACCAGTTTCTACTACCGGATTTTGAGAAAGAGGTTCAAGATGAAAAAAACTTTTTTATCGAGAAGCTGGCTATGGCTCGTCATTCTCTTAATTACATTTTGCTCGACTGCTTTTGGGGCGAGAATTCCAGACAAAGCTGGGACGTCAGGTTTAGCTTTTCTCAAATTAGGAATCGGAGCCAGACCTACAGCTATGGGAGAGGCTTTTACTGCCATCTCCGGGGACATATTTTCCCTTTACTGGAATCCTGCCGGAGTTGCCCGGCATAGCGGGATCGAATTTGCTTTTATGCATAACCAGTGGCTTCAGGACGTGAGCCTGGAATATGCGGCGTTCTGCTTCGGTTACAAAAAGAACGTTCTCGGATTAAGCCTGACTTTAAGCCAGGTAACAGATTTGGAAAGAAGGAACGGTCCGACTGAAAACCCGATAAGTTATTTTGACGAACATGATATGTCTTTCGCATTTTCCTGGGCAAGAAAATTCGATGAAAAAATTGATTTAGGCCTCTCTGCAAAATTTCTTTACGAGAAGATAGATTTCTCTTCAGCTACGGGATTGGGGTTCGATTTAGGGGGTATCTACTGGCTGAGACCAAATGTTCAAATCGGCGGAGCCATTCTGAACTTAGGATCGAAGATGAAATTCGACCAGGAGAAATTCAGTCTTCCGGCAAGATATAAATTAGGTGCGGCTTATCTGGGACATGAAAAATATTTAAATGGCGACTTTATCCTCAGCCTGGATTTGGTCAAGCCGAATGACAACGACCTTAAAGTTCATTTAGGCGGCGAATATACCTACAAGGAGAAATTTACTTTAAGGAGCGGATACCAGATCGGGTATGATGACAGGAACATTTCCCTGGGCCTGGGTTTGAAGATCAGAAAATATGCAATCGATTATGCTTTTGTTCCTTTCAGCTCGGATTTAGGTAACTCTCACAGGATTTCGGTCAATCTGAAATTGTAACCAAGATCAAAACAGATTCACGCTCGGGCAAGGTGCCAGATCTACGAATTAAAGCTGCTATCAAATGTGATGTCCTCACTCCCGTGAGGACGAAAAGGAGAAGTATCTTCCCTCAAGTTTATAATCAAAGGAGTAACTAATGCCAAAATTTAAGATAGCCTGGTTGCCAGGGGATGGGGTGGGGAAAGATGTGATGGATGCTGCCAAAATCGTCCTGTCTAAAATCAAATTAGACGCGGAATATATCCATGGCGACATCGGCTGGGAATTCTGGTGCAAAGAAGGGAATCCTCTGCCGGAAAGAACGATTCAGCTTTTGAAAAATACCGATTGTTGTCTTTTCGGTGCTATAACCTCCAAACCCAAGGAAGAAGCAGAAGCCGAATTAGTGTCAGCCCTGAAAGGGAAAGGTTTGATTTATTCCAGCCCGATTGTGAAACTTCGCCAGGAATTCGACTTGAGAACGAATTTGAGACCCTGTAAAGCCTATCCGGGTAATCCCTTGAATTATAAAGAAGGGATAGATTTAGTCGTTTTCCGGGAAAATACCGAGGACTTGTATTCCGGGGTAGAGTTTCATCCATTGCCGAAAGAGGTGATGGATTCCTTGGTGAAAAACCATCCTAAAATGAAAAGGTTTGCCTCGACTTCCCTGGATGATATTGCAGTTAGCCTGAGGATTATCACCCGAAGAGCCTCCCAGAATATAATCCGGGATGCTTTCGAATTTGCCAGAAAAAATAAAAGAAAATCCGTCACGGTGGTCGAAAAACCGAATGTCATCAGGGAGACCTCCGGGCTTTTCATAAGAGAAGCCAGAAAAATTGCCAAGGAGTATCACGAGATAAAGCTGTATGAAGCCAATATCGATGCCATCTGCATGTGGCTCATAAAAAATCCCCTGGACTATGACGTGCTGGTTACCTCCAACATGTTCGGGGATATAATCTCTGACCTGTGTGCTCAGTTAGTCGGTGGTTTAGGATTTGCTTCCAGCGGAAATATCGGAGATGATTACGCAGTTTTCGAGCCGACCCACGGCTCCGCTCCCAAATATGCAGGTCAATACAAGGTCAACCCGATTGCAACGATCTTAGCAGCTAAGCTGATGCTGGATTGGTTAGGGGAGAAGGACAAAGCAGAAAGGCTGGAAAATGCTGTTGCCAGAGTGGTGAAGGAAGGCAAAGTCAAAACCTATGATATGGGTGGAAAAAATTCAACTCTGGAAGTGGCTGAGGAGATAGCAAAAAAACTATAGTACAATGACGAATGACGGATGTTGAATGACGAATAAGAAAACACTTGACCGTTGACTGTTTATAGTGAGCTTGGGAACAAAAGCTTAAACGCTCAAATGTTCAAAAGCTCAAAGTGGTAGAGAATGGTGGAACAGGTATCCTGCCTGTTCAGTTTTGTAAGGGAGGGTCTTGTTGAGCCATGCGAAACCCAGCTTTTCGGGTCCCCTCCCTTAGTTTCGTAGGTCAAGCATGTTAACAGGACTGCTTGATATAATAGTTGCTTG
>DATKKH010000123.1:0-5727 GCA_035543035.1 Terriglobales bacterium
ATAAAAGACCGGTTGAAGACATCGTCTGGACCGATGAATCTTATAGAGAAGTCTACAGAAAAGCAGGATTAGAAATAATCAGGACCCATAAACCGTTGGCAAAAGGAAATGAACCCTATAAGTGGGTCAACGAGACAAAAATCGCACCCTGGGTTATTTATGTCCTGAAAAAATAGTAGAGACGCATGGCCATGCGTCTCTACAAATTATTAAGGGCAGAACAGTGTTCTGCCCCTACATTTACCGTCTCACGTCTTACGTCTCACTTCTGACTTTTCATGTTATTCGCTTCTTCCTTTATCTCGTACAAATCCCTTTTCATTTCTGCCCAGCCGTACCAGTGCATATAATCCGGGTTCATGTGATAAGCTCCCTGGAAAGTCCTCATCCGGTGCTCAAGGAACATCACATAAAGCTTCTGTTCGATCGAGGTCGGCACGTCATAAAATTTCAGGAGATCGGGAAATAGCGGATAATCCGCCTGTTTCTTCAAAATTCCATCCTGGTATAATCCCTCGACAGTGGTGATTGCTTCAGTCATCAGCGAATCCGACTGTCTTAAGATGGCGTCTGCATTGGCGAAATTAGTCCGGACATAGGTGTCCGAATGGCAGTTCTTACAGACTTTAACCATCTTCTCCCTTTCTGCCACCCATTCCTCTTTGGTCAGGCGGGCAACCTTGCCGGCTTTGACCACGCCCAGTCTGGGAGTAGGATTACCCTGGGGGTCCAAAACTCCTGCTCCTTTCAGAATAGTAACCCGCCACCCTTCCCATTTTTTATCTTCCTCTGGCAACCTCAGACCCAGAAATCCCCAGGCAGTCATCACCCTATGCGTCCCTGCGACCATATGGCAGGTCTGGCATCTGGGTGCTCTGCCAGAGTCTTTTTCCATCTGATAAATAATCCCGTGCTTCGAAGTAGACCACATCTCGAACTGGGGATGGTCAAAACCCAGGTGACAGGAAGAGCAGGCTAAAGGATTCCGGGCTTCATCTATGGAGAATTTATGCCGGGTGTGACAGGCATCGCATTTACCGCCATTTTCACCGATCCTGTGACACCCACCGCACCCCTTCTCCCCCTCCATTATCTCCTTTGGCTGAAAAGGAGTCTCGGGCATTGCGTTCATCGCTATCCAGGCTAAAGCATGTTTTCCCTGTTTGAACTGCTCTGCCTGTTCTGAATGGCAGTTGGCGCAGGTCTCGATACTCGGCATCTCTGCTAAGTTAGCATTGGCTGGGGAGGTATGCTTGTCACCGTGGCAGGTCGAACAGGTCACCCCGTTTTTGGAGTGCTTGCTTGCCTCCCAATCATTAACTATCCCCTTCATCACTGCCTGATGGCAGGTTACGCATTTCTCCTTTTCCTGAGCCAGTATTGGCGCGGATAAAAACAGGAATAGAAGAAGGATCAGACCTATTCTCTTATACATCCTGGCACCTCCTTTTTAATAGAGTTAAATTGCTGATTTTTTCGACATTATTTAATAAGTTAATTTTTGACTCCTGTCAAGATTTTTTTAAGGCTTCGAGAGTGGATTATAAAGCTTCAACTTTACCTCAAAATATCTAAAAGGATTCGAGGATTCAAAGGGTCAAGTGAAGGAAGGGGGTAGGTCTCCGTACCTGCCCACGAACTCATCCCCTGACCCTTATCTTAGAAAGAGAAGGTGATATTCCCTCTCTTCTTAAGAGAGGGATATAGGGTGAGTTCGTCCGACGATTTTTTTTCGTCTCCCTTCCTACATCCCATCTCTTTTATTCTTATTTTTCTTGACAAACTCCCCAATCAAAGATTAAATTCATTCAACAAATTAACCCAAGGGAGGTGAAACAGATGAAAAAGCTTGTTATCCTGTTAATCCCGTTATTAGTCCTGGTTTTCTTAAGCTGCAGCCAGGAAAAAGCAGTCCAGCAGATGATGCAGAATAAAGAGATCACCAGCATGATGATGACCAATATGATTGGAAATCCGGAAATGAAAGCCGAGCTTATGCAGAAGATGATGCAGGACCCGGAGGCAATGGGCAAGATGATGGACGCAGTGGTTGGAGACACTACCATGGCCATGACCATGTTCAACAAGATGATGGCAAACGACTGGGCGAAGAACATGATTTCCAAAAAAGTAGCTGAGATGAAAGCCCCTAAGAAAAAATAGGTCTTCCCATCGGACGAAAGTTCAAGTCAATAAAAACCGAAGCGCCATTTTATGAAATAAAAGATGGCGCTTTTGCTTAGTATCCAACAATAAATCTCGATTGCCTTATTTTTTAGTAGCTATCTGAGAGTATAAAAAGATTCTATTCCTCATTGTGTCGGGTCTTCGAGGCTTTTCTTCCTTTCCTTAACTGCATTTTCATAAGATCTGACATCCATTAAAGGTTTTAACCTCCTGATCATCCTTTCGGATTTGAGAATGAATTCTCGATTTAATGCTGGATAGATGTAAAAGTTCCAGTGTAGCAAGCTCTCATCCAGCAGTCGCTTAAGGGCCTCTGTAGAATCTGATTGCAAACATTGTTCCGCTTGTATGAGCCAGCTTTCTACATATGGGCTGAAGAAAATGATGATATTTCGTTTAGGCTCAAAGTCTGCAAGCTTCCACACAATCTTATTTTTCTTGATTGCATACCCTGGAGGCTCAATGGAGTAAAACAACTTAGGATTGAACTTTCCCATATCGAACTGAATAAACGCATTTCCAATCTTCCCTTTCCAAAGAGATCCAGTCCGCAGCATATATATTAATTGGTGAGAGCCATCAGATATAAGGACTCCTTTGAAGACATAGGTATTCACTACCCTTCGTATCTGACCTCTCTCGAAGGATGTACTCCAGACAAATGCGAATGGATATCTGAGATTAGGATCTATAGGATTAGGAATGCCCGCTCTGTGCTCTACAACAACTTCCTTCCCATCCACAAAACACCCGAAATTCTGAATCGTCCCTTTGGTAGTGTCTGCCCCTGGCCCTTCATCCGTCATGTCCGGGAATCCAATCTGTACTTCCGTTGCTTCGCCTGTATTCCTTAAAATAAAAACACAGTTTGCATCCCAGCCATTCTTTCCAGGCTGGACCAAAACCGTCTCAGCTACCATCTCAATATCCCTACTTTCTACAGGCCAAACGGTTTCACCCTCGCCTTCGAAAGCCGCATCATCAGCAAAACTTATGCTTGTTGCTGATAGGAGAATAAGAGTTGTGAAAAAAATCAGCTTTAATTTCATTTTAGTCCCTGGGAGGAGATGAACTTTTCCACTACGCGCTTAAATCCGTCGCCACTGGAGTGGCGACGCTACTTTAATCCCCGTTAGGAATCTCAATAGAATCGGGGCAACCCGACTTACTTACTGACAACTAATTAGCGCACGGAACTGGTCCGTGTTTGAATAAATAGTTGACCAGATAGACTATATCCACCGTGTTGACCTTCCCGTCGAAATTTGCATCCCCGGAATTTAAAACAGAAGGCGCAGGTCCGTGCTTGAAAAGATAGCTCACCAGATAAACGATGTCAGCTACAGTCACTTTTCCATCGGCATTGGCATCCCCGCGGATGAAATTCAAACCCACCGCCACCCTGATCCTTTCACTCCAGGGACTTTCCTGGCCCTGGGCATCTTTTGCCTTTGCCTTGTAATAATAGACGCCCGAGCACCTCTTTTTTACCGGATAACTTTTCTGAGAAACAGTGTCAGCCAGAAGAGTGCTTTTCTGAAATCGAGCCACTGGGTAGATATCATCTACCCAAAAACCGGAATCAGCCACTGATTCATCGGTCTTGTAATGAAACCTAAGCAGGATATCCTTCCCCCAGAACTGACTCAAATCGAAAATCCCCTTGACCCATCCTTCGGAACTGCCGGTTATACCGTTTCCGAAATTTAAGCCATTCGGGTTATCGTTGGTGGTGATGTTCCCGGGGATTGAATGAAAGTTGGTCCCGTCCTCTGAGGCTTCCAGATAAAGATAATCGTATCCGGACTCGATTGAATAATAGCACCAGAAGGTCAAAGTGTCATTCGGACGGACCGAAATGAAATCGGAAGAAGTCAGATAATTATCCAGGTTGTTCCCGGAGCCGGAGAAAAACGAATGAGTAGGTGAATAGCTCTTGGATGTGCTGAGGGAAAATCCTGTAGTATCCCAGCCTGATAATCCGCTCTCAGCGTCGGATTTAGTTATGACTAAGTTTTCCATCTCAACCAGGGAATAGCTAACTGCGGGGTTAAAAGTATCCGGATGTGTCCAGGTCAGGGTAAAGTTGTCAGTGATAACGCTGTCCAACTGAACCAAAATCGGAGCCAGGGGCGGCAGCAGGGCATAAGGATTGCCTGCCAGAGATGCTATGAAAAGGTTCGGCTGCAATTGAAGCTCGCACAAAGGGATTATTCTCGAAGGATCGGGCCAGAAATCATCATCCTGGTCTCCGACCTCAGGGGTAAAGGCTAATATTTTCTTTTTCTCGGTTTGCTCACCATACATCCAGTCATCCGAGTCTCCATTGGTCAGATAGAGGACTTCCCAGGATGTGCCAGTCAGGCATCCGTTCAGGGCATGAACGCTGTCTGCTATTGCTTTGAAAACCGGTTGATCCGGAGTGTAAATGACATCATATCCCCAGGGATATAAAAAATCGTTTCCAAAAGCGTGGTAATTCATTGCCAGAACAAAGTTGGATGAATCTACAAAAGCACGGATAACCTGGGTTTCCGGCTCGGAAAAACCAGCAGTTCCGCGAAAAGTCTCGGAACTGGGGCTGGGAGATGAGCCGACATTATCGTAGCCCCACTGGTACCCAAAGTTACGGTTTAAATCAACGCCGTAACTTCCTCCTGCATTTGGTCTTCTGTTCTTTCTCCACATCCCGTAGCCATAAGGAGCTGTCTGCCGGTTCCATTCATACCCGTCCGGATTTATTATGGGAATAAACCACAATTCCCGGTTATTTACCAGATAGGTAACTGTGGAATCTGAGTTATAATTCTGACATAGATAATGCATAAAATAAAGAAGTATTTCGATACCGATAGGCTCCCTGGCATGAATCAGGGCAGTATATAAAACCTGAGGTTCGTTCTCCTTTACACTGGGATTATCGGATATCTTCAATGCCCAGATGGGTCTTCCTTCGAGAGAGTTGCCGATATTGATTTTTGCGGTGGTGATACCAGGATACAGGCTGTGAATCGAATCCAAAGCTGCTCCGGTCTCAGAGTAAGTATGGAATCCTCCCATGTCCAGAGCCTTCTGCATTCTCTTCTGATAAAAGGATGACAAATCAGCAATAATCACCTCAACCTGGTAACCTGAAGCTCTGAGTTTTTCCACTTCGGAAGAATCCGAAATAATGTCCAGATATTCACCGTATTTTAGATAAGCCCTGTCCAGATCCAGGTTCAAGACTTTCTTCATCTCGGACTTATCCTTAAAATGGATCCTGGCTTTCAGGGTTTTATCTGCAAAAGCTGATGAATAAAAAGCAAGACAAAACAAGAGCAAGAGACAAACTCCTAAAAATCTTTTCATAACAGCTCCTTTTAACTGTAAATTAAATGAACTAACGTTAACTATTGCATAGATTAATTTAAATCAACTCCTTTCTTTGTCAAGAGAAATGAGGTATGTTTTTAACTATCTCTCTGTAGCTGAGAGGAAAAATCACTTTTTTCTTGAGGGAGGATTGGGATAAATATAGAAACCTTATAAAAACAGCTT
>DATKKH010000124.1:0-2705 GCA_035543035.1 Terriglobales bacterium
AAGGCTAAAGCCTCGCACTACGTTTTTCTTTCATTGTCCGACAGAAACGTCGGACGCTACAGTGACCTCACCCTAACCCTCTCCTACGAGGAGAGGGAAAACCTCTCGCATCTATAACCTTTCGTTGCCACGGGAGTGGCAACGCTACGTTTTGTTCTCCTTGAACCCTCGAACATTTGAACTTTTCTTTACAACGGAATATTCCCATGTTTCTTCGGCGGATTTGAATCCTTTTTTGTCTCCAGCATCGATAAAGCTTTAATCAGGCGTGGACGCGTTTCTTTAGGCTCTATCACGTCATCTAAATACCCTCTTTCCGCCGCAATATACGGATTGGCAAACTTCTCCACGAATTCCTTGAGCTTTTCATCGGTAGCTTTTTCCGGATCAGACGATTCGGCTATCTCTTTTTTGAAGATAATCTCCACTGCACCTTTTGGACCCATAACTGCAATCTCTGCAGTGGGCCAGCCGTAGTTGATGTCCCCTCTGATGTGTTTTGAGTTCATAACGTCATAAGCCCCGCCATATGCTTTCCGGGTGATGACTGTCAATCGAGGAACTGTAGTTTCGGAAAAAGCATATAGCAGTTTTGCTCCGTGCTTTATTATCCCTCCAAACTCCTGGACAGTTCCTGGCAGAAATCCGGGCACATCTTCAAATACCACCAGTGGTATATTGAAAGCATCGCAGAACCTGACAAACCTTGCTCCTTTGATAGCAGAGTCTATGTCCAGAACCCCGGCTAGAACCGCTGGCTGATTAGCCACGATTCCAACTGATTTCCCGCCTAAACGAGCGAGTCCCACGACAATATTCTGTGCATAATCCTTATGAACTTCAAGAAAATCGCCCTCATCCACCACTCTGTGAATTATATCTTTGATATCATAAGGCTTGGTCGGCTCTTCCGGCACGATGAAATTCAACTCCTCGTCCATCCTGTCCACCGGATCAGTGCATTCATTATCCGGGGGGTCTTCCATATTGTTGAGCGGGATGAAGCTGAAAAGCTTTCTGGTCAAAAGAAGTGTCTCAGCCTCATTTTCGCAGGCAAAATGCGATACTCCGCTTTTGGTCGAGTGAACCTGGGCTCCACCTAACTCGTCATAACTTACTTCTTCGTGAGTCACGGTCTTTACCACAGAAGGCCCGGTGACGAACATATAACTTGTTCCTTTGACCATCAGGATGAAATCCGTAATCGCTGGAGAATAAACTGCGCCACCGGCACAGGGACCTAATATCACCGAGATCTGAGGGATTACACCAGAGGCCAAAGTATTTCTCAAAAAAATATTGGCATAAGCTCCGAGACTCACCACGCCTTCCTGAATCCTGGCACCACCTGAGTCATTCAGACCAATAACTGGAGCACCAACTTTCATAGCCAAATCCATAATCTTGCAGATTTTCTCTGAATGAGCTTCGGACAAAGATCCGCCGAAAGTGGTGAAATCCTGGGAAAAGACGAAAACTAACCTGCCGTCGATTGTGCCGTATCCGGTTACGACTGCATCCCCGAAAATCCTCTGCCTATCCAGTCCGAAGTCCCGGCAGCGGTGCATAACGAACATATCGAATTCCTCGAAACTTCCTTCATCCAGGAGAATATCCAGCCTTTCCCGGGCTGTGAGCTTCCCCTTTTTATGCTGTTCCTCAATCCTTTTGGGACCGCCTCCCAATTTAGCTTCTGCTCTTTTCTTTTTTAACTCCTCGATTTTTTTCTCTAAGGACATAAGCCACCTTTTTTAAATTGAAATCTTTTTGACTTCTATCTTTTCATTCTTTTTTTCGAGGCGACATAGCTTTGGATCAATCTCGTGGTCAAAAGCAACCATCCAGTTATTTTGCAGACAGTCAGCGATAAGCTTCCTTTTTACTTCCATAACTTCCAGGGGATAAATATCGACACCAGCGACATAAGGGACTCTGAGATGAGAAACCGTCGGAATTATATCGCTGGGATAAACTATCGTTTCCCCATCACCCTGGAGGAAAATAATCTGCTGTCCCTTGGTATGCCCTCCGGTCAGCTTGACCTTTATCCCCGGAGCTATCTCTTTTTCTCCATTCACTAATTGTATTTGTCCAGATTCATCCAGCAACTTGAAATTCTCAATCATATAGGTGGCTCTGGTCCTCTCGTCCGGCTGAAGCGCATACTTCCATTCTTCTGACTGAATCACATATTTAGCTTTGGGAAAGCGGGGAACTCTTTCTCCTTTTGAATCTAATCCGACAATCCCTCCCGCATGATCGAAATGCAGGTGCGAAAGAATGACGAAGTCGATATCCCCGGTCGTCAGACCGATCTGAGAGAGACCTTTTTCTAAATTGGAATCCTTTTCGACCCCATATATTTTCTTTTGTTTTTCATTCAGAGTATTTCCCATGCCTGTATCGATCAGGATATTTTTACCTGCAGATTTAACCAGCAGAAGGTTCAAATCCAGGGTGACCATATTCCGCTCATCTGGAACCATCAGCCTTTCCCAGATGACCTTCGGCACCACCCCGAACATCGCCCCACCATCGATTTTGAACGAATTTTCTACGATGGAATAAACCTCTTTATCGCCAAGCTTGAGCATTTTTTTTCTTGTTCTCCTTAGAATCCTTAAACTTTTAGACCGTTGATCTAATGGGGAAAATTTAACGTTTTTAAGACCCAAGTCAAGCGAAAGTTTGCAGGCATTTTCGGA
>DATKKH010000125.1:0-8929 GCA_035543035.1 Terriglobales bacterium
ATAATCTTCTATCTCTGCCGTGGTATAAATATTCTGTCTTCCCACCATGGTATTCAAAAATAAAAGTGGCTCAACGACCTTGAAGGTATAGGCGCCAAAGGCCCGCAGACGGATTACTCCCAGCTCACTATCCCGGAAAGCCACCGGGTCTTTGGTTCCCCATCTTAGGTTGGTGAAGACTTTATGGTTCACAAAATAGATTTCTGCCCTGAAAGGAGATTTAAAACCCCAGGGTAAAGACATTATCTTGGTCAGGATGGGCAGGTTAAGCGTACTCAAGGTATGTCTGCCTGCACCTAAAACGTCGCAGGCTTTACCGTCTCTGAAAAATACAGCAGACTGGCTGTCCCGGACAACGCACTGGGCACCCAATTTGATCTCAGCCGAGCCCTGCTCCGGTATGCGGTGAATCATCTCGTTTTCCTGCGGGTTCATCCATTCGATTACCTCTAAGAAGATAGACATCATTGCCTCACTTTTAAAAAAGTTTGCAATTTTAAATTCAGATCGAAGTCTGCATTGCCTTTTTTTTAAATTTATCGGCAGGGGAGAAGATTAGCTGAATATGAGAGATGGGACAATAAAATCAATGAAAAATGGAAGAAGGAAAAAGGAATAATAAAAAAACGCGACAAGGTTTCGTTTCTTGTGAGCGTGAAAAAGTAGAGGAGGGACTTGTTGAGCAAAGCGAAACCCACCTCTGCGGATCCCCTCCCGATTTAAGAAGTAGGTCAGACATTCTTGTCTGACAATATTGAACAGGTATACATGCCTGTTCCACCAAACGAAAAATATGGGCGGGGAACCCGCCCATACAAACTTAAAACCAGGCTCAACAGTTCGGAGCTGGGCCGCCTTTGAAGAGATAATTAATCAAGAAAACCACATCAGCAATAGTTACTTTGGTATCGCAGTTGGCATCTCCTGCCTTCACTGGATCTGGCGGATGACCTCCTTTGAATAGATAATTCACCAGATAAACTGCATCCGACACGTTCAATAGACTATCTCCATTTGCATCTCCACTTGCAGAAGATATCAATATCCAAGTCTGGCTGGACCACCTTCCAGAATCACTTACATAAGCCCACACCTTCCAGTAATATCTTCCCTTCTCAAGAGAATCTAAATATTGGCTGGTCAAAAGACTGTCGTAGACGATTGTTGATTCCGGACGGAAAGCTGAGGAAGTGCTGAGGTAAAGGTTGTATCTTACTGTATCCAAAGGGTTATAATATCCGGCAGTCTCCCAATCAAAGTGTACCTGGTAGGGAAGAATAGCAGTATTCCAGGGAGAAAGGAGGGAAAATGAATAAGGGATGTAGTACTGAAGGTATTTTATGGTGAGGTAATCGAAGCTTGTGGGGATGCTGTAAGAGGAAGATGCCACATAAACATATCTGGAAGTATCCAAAGCAACGCGGCCGCCCCACGACTCGCTCCAGATCTGGTTCCCTTCAGTATCATATTTTGAGGTTCCTGTGTAACCACTAAAATAGATGTAGTCGTCTCTATCCACAGCCACGGAAAGATAATGCTCAGGATTGATCCAGAGTAGATTACCATTCGAGTCAAACTTCATTGTGCCCTCGTCCCCGGTAACAAACGCGTTGCCAGATCTATCCGACGCAATATCCTCACCTCCTAAAGTATCAGTCCAGATTTGAACTCCATCAGGATCGTATTCAGTCGTTCGCCCGCATCCAGTCACGAGGATATTGCCAGAACGATCCAGAACCATGGCATTGCCGCATTGGTATTCATACTTCCACCATAACTGATTCCCCGCCGAATCGTACTTTATAGTGCCATTGGAGCCAGTTACATAAACATTTAGAAAACTATCGACTGCGATGTCAGAGGTTATGTCATAGGAGTAATTCACAGAGCCGGAGAAGATCCTAACCCAGAATGTGTCTCCGTTTGGATTATACTTTGTTGTGGCATAATTGAAGTCAGTCTGAAAAGTCCATGTCACTCCAGCCACATATATATTGCCATAAGCGTCTAAAGTTATTGCATTACCCTGACTTGGTATGGTCCACAACTGATTCCCACTGCTATCGTATTTTACTGTGCCTGTTCCTCCAGTCACATACACGTTGTCAGAACTGTCAGCAATTATAGCGCTGGGTCTATCCTGTGAGTTTGAAGTGTAGTTGTATCTCCTAACCCAGGCAGTGTCTCCGTTTGGATAGTATCTGATGGTAGCGTAGTCCTCGCCCGTGCCAATTGCTGTGCTACTCCCGGTAACATGGACATTGCCTAACCTGTCGACAGTTATGGCTCTGCAGGCATCAACATCATTTGCTGGTCCATTGTAAGTCCTCACCCAGGCAGTATCAACTGACTGAGCGAAAAGAGGTAAGGAAAAAGTAGAGATAACGAGGAAAACAAAGAGCATTTTGGTCATAAATCCTCCTTTTTTTAGTAAAAGGGAGTTAGAAAATCTCTATAAAATGAATATAAATCTTTTTTCAGTTTCAGCAACAGTTTTTGCAGAATTTATTCAGAGAATGCTGATAAGAATGTGATTTCCCGTACTGTCACAAATCAAAAAACGGACAAAGATGTCTGTCTACCAAACCAGGATAGACACACGGTTCGACAGGCTCACCGTCCTGAGCGTGGTTGAAGGACAGTTCTGCCCCTACAGCTAACAAAATTGCTACTTGTTTTGAGGTGAAAGGGAAATAGAGAAGGAAGTAAAAAGGCTATAGACTAAAGGCTATAGTCTAAAGTCTTAAAACTGTAGAAAAAAAGAAAACACCTCACAGTAGATTAGAAGGATTAAGCAGAATTAGAAAAGGTTCAAGGAAAAAAACAAAAACACTCACACACCAGACCTAAAATCAAAAAGTGAACAGCATAACGCGAAGAGCATAATTATGCAGAAATTAATTGATACAGTCAACTCATATTACGGATCGGGGATTCAGACCCAGAGTAAACTCTTTAAGGTCCCTTCAGGTCAGTACAGGGGAAGAGCGGTTCTGGTCTATCCGCTGAATCCAAATACCCTGGTTTGCAGATGGGCTGACCAACCATATATTTCCTGGTCTGATGCAGTGAATATAGTTACCAATTCGGCAGATTTTCCAGCCTCGGGATTTATGGATTTAGCCGGGAATCTCTACTTGGTTTATACTGTCCAGACCAGTCTGGCACTGGCAACAGTCAAGCTCTCATTTGTCAATGGCTCCTGGTCAATCGGAACTGTCAGGAACGTCTGCACGTCTGGAAATAACTATTATCCATCGATCCTAAAGGATTTGATTGACAGATTATGGGTATCCTGGAGCTATTATGATCCTGCAACAACCAGATATTCGGTGCACGTCAAATCCTCGACTGACGGTGGAGTAACCTGGGGAACTGGTGAGTCTGACCCGGGCGAGGCTTTGACCTCCGGAACGGCCGGCTGTTTTTCCCAGCTGATTTTCCAGCCACCCTATATCCGCTGTTTCTATTCGGACGGAGGCGACAGTCTGGCTTATTGCTCCATTGAGCTGCACGGTTCTGTCTGGTCCTCTGCGGTCTCAGTCTACTCAGGATCTAATATTCAGGATAATTTTCAGGTTTCGGTTTCCCCGGACAATAAAACCGGAATAGTTTTTCCCGGGGTCTCCTCAGTTCTATACCGGGAATTTGACGGGTTATCCTGGAGCGGAGTGATGACTGTGGATTCTGCAGCTCCGGTCAGCCCGGCAATAAAATTCTCCGGACCTATTCCCTATGTCTTCTATGCCAAGAATGTCGGGAATAACCAGAACCAGATTTTTTACTCTTACAAATCAGGCAGCAGTTTTGTAACCTCGATTCAGCTTTTCGAAGGTGTAAAAGCTCTGGATAAAGTTTTCTGCTATGACCACTCTGCGGCCAATAAATATTCTGACCGGACATCCGAAGCGCAAAACACCAGTTCGGCTGATATTTTTCATCCGACCTCTAACAGTTTAATCAGGGATACAGAGGATGCCCTGTATCTTGGGATGAATGACAAATTCAACCAGGCAAGAATAATCCTTTCAGCTGCCGGGATAGGCGGTCAAATCATCTGGGAATACTGGGATGGTTCTCAATGGAAAAGCTTTACACCTTCTTCGGGAGCTTATCATCTGGATTCCCTTTCAAAATCAGTGATTCTCTGGCAGGACTTATCTTCTGTCCCTTCAGACTGGCAGATGTGCGGGGTGAATAATTCCACATTCTTCTGGATCAGGATCAGGGTCATGACTGGATATGCAACTGCGCCGATTGGGACTCAGGTTACGGCAGTGCCGGAGAATAAATATATTAATGCAAATTAAGGAGTCGAGGGTTCAAGGGGTCAAGGGTTCAAGTATGGGAAAAACGTGACTCGAATTCCTTGATCGTAAAAAGTGTAAGGCGGGAGACGTAAGACGTGAGACGAAAAAAGTTTCTTGTTTGGTCGTTTGGAGTTTGCCCGAACAAACTTACAAACTCTTAACTGCTTTTCAGCAGACCGGGGAGGGCCCTCCTTTGAATAGATAATTAATCAAATAGACAATGTCACTTATGGTCACATCTCCGTCACCGTTGATATCTCCTTTTTTGATAGGCTCAGGCGCGGGACCGGTTTTGAACAGGTAATTGACTAAGTAGACAACATCAGAAATGCCCACGGAACCATCGCTGTTGGCATCGCCCACAGTAATTATGGGATTGTATTTTATGGTGAGATAATCACCTGGGTATCCTTTTGTCCCTCCAACATAAACATTATGGGACGTATCCACTGCAATAGCAGTAAAATGAGGGAGGTAGTCTTGGAATACAGCGGTATTGAATCTTCTAGTGCAGTAAGCTCCTCCATTTGAACTGTATTTCACGGTTACCAAATCGTAAGTTCCTGCGGAGTTCTTACTATAGCCGGTTACGTATGCGTTGTCCGAGTGATCTAAAGCTAAGTCATAAGCATATTCATTAGAATTTCCTGTTCCGTTGTAGCGTCTTTCCCAGATAAATTTTCCATCCGGAGAATATTTTATCAGGACGTAGTCTCTTCCGGTTCCGTTTCCATAATTTGATCCCATTACATAGACGTTTCCCTTGCTATCAACAGTCACTGCCATAGCTGAGTCTCGATTGTCGCTAGTTCCAGGATGTCTTCTCGTCCAAGCCGTGTCTCCATTGGCTCTATATTTTATGGTGAGATAATCATACTTAGTCTGACTGGAATAACTGTAACCGGTCACATACGCATTGCCAGAATCATCCACAGCCAGATCAAACGGCCTGTCCATGTTGCTTTCCGGGCCATTATATCTTCTGACCCAGGCGGTATCCCCGTTCGGATAATACTTTATAGTGGCGTAATCATAATCATTATAAGAACCGCCTGAATAGCTAATGCCAGTTATGTAAATATTGCCAGCGGAATCAAGCCGAAGTTTATAAGGGACATTATAGTTTGCTGGACCACTATAAATTCTTACCCAAGCAGTTTCTCCGTTAGGATAATATTTTATTGTAGCGTAATCATACGTTTCATCTCCCCAGCTGGCTCCAGTTACATACACATTGTGAAAATAATCAACCGCTATTGACATACTACTACTGGACTCATAGTCCCTTCTATGGTATTTCCTAATCCAGGAAGTATCGCCGTTGGAATGATATTTTATGGTGACAGATTCCTGGGAAGGAGGTATAAATCCAGCCACAGAGATTCCAGTTATAAAAACATTCCCTGAATCATCTATCTCCAAATCGGTTGGAACAGCCCAGACATTTGTAGAATCACTATATCGTCTCACCCAAGCGGTATCTCCATTGTGATAATACTTTATAGTAGCGAATTCCGTAGTATTGTCGTCCCTCATACTGTGTCCTGTCACATAAACATTACCTGAGTTATCCACCGCCAAGTCTGTAACCCAATCCCCATAGTAGGGCCCGCTGTAGGTTCTCACCCAGCCGGTATCTTCCTGAGCAAAAAGGGGAACACTAAGAAATAAAACAAGGAAGGGAGCGGAAAATATTTTCAGCATAGATCCTCCTTGGTAAAAGAGGGTAAATGCAGTCTTTTTTGGGCAATAAAGTATTCCTTTTACTTTTGTCAAGTAGAAATAACAAAATCACTATCTTTCTAAAGGTAAAAAAGAAACGGAGGGAGATGATAGATATTAAAAGTCTACAGTCTACAGGCTACAGGCTAAAGTCTTAAGTCATAGGAGCAAAGGATCAAGGGTTTAAGGGTTGAAGGGTTAAAGGGTTGAAAGCTACCAGCTACTTGCTACAAGCTACGAGCTGAAATATGAGTTTCACAAACGTTTCTTTAGTCAAAAAGCATATCTCAGAGCATCATTTAGGAGTTTCCGAGATGGAGAATCACCCGGTTCACCTTGCCGGGAGTTCTCCTATTAAACTGCCGGATTCCAATATTCAGACCGGCTCGGAAAAGGTGAAAGGGAAGGAAAGTTTTTCTCCGGTCCGGGAAGAGATAAGCTTTTCCTCCGGTGACACAATCCAGCTTTTGCATCCTGAGCTGATTTTCGATACGGTCGTGGCTGCATCGGACAGTTCCCTGGGCAGAATCTTCGTGGAGAATATCGATTATTCCGTAGACTACGAAAACGGAAGAATCACGCGTCTTTCAGGTGGCTCGATCCCTGCTCTCTCCTCAATTGTCATCTTTTATCTTTATTACCGGGTTTATCAAAAAGATACAGATTATAAAATCGATTATCTCAAAGGCGAGCTTACCCGACTCTCAGGAAATATAGAAGATGGTCAGTGGGTACTGGTCGATTACAAGGTCGAATACGGTTTTCTGAACGATGATACGATTTCCCAGGCAGTGGCAGAAGCCAACGAGAGGGTTTTGAAATTCATCGATCCATCCTTCTACGAGTCCGAAGATCAGGGGCTGATAACGGCTGAGACCTATCTTTCAGTCTCAATCCTGTGCAACATCAAAGCTGTCGAGGTTTTGAATCTGAATCTTTCCGGCACCAATGCTAATCTCTTATCCAAATCCTGGAATATGGTGGCTGAGGCTTATCTCAAACAAGCCTATGTTATCCTGAGTGATTTTGCCAGAAGTTCTTTTTCACTCCAGAGTCCTAAGGCAATTAAGAGTGAGAAGTGAGACGGAAGAAGGAAGACAAAAAAACATGACCGTGAAAAAGAAAAAGAAATATGGAAAACAGAAGACGGAAGATGACCTCACCCCTACAAAATAAATCGTAAACCTAAAAGCGAATAGCAAATAGCGGATAGCGAGTAAAAATGAACATAACATTAGATTATTTGAGGAGCAGAAGAGTCTGGCTGGTCAAGAATTTCTGCGTGTGGGGTGAATATTCTGCAATCGATTTTCTCCTGGTTCATGCGGAAGCAGGCGAAAGCTCCAAACGGATTGTTCTGGACAGGGTCTCCTTGGGTGGAGCAGAACAGGATGTCCGCTTTGACTCACTTTACGATTTTAAAGGAAACCAGCTTCCCTCACATATAAGTTCACCCAAGGTCTTGGCTCTACCATTAAACGAATCATCATGTTTGGTGATAGAGGAATCGGACTCCAGTTTCAAAATCGCAAAGAAGAGTGACTTTCCCGAGAACGGGCTGGTGGATTTGTTGATATTTGAGCTGGGATGAATAAGAAAAGTTCAAAAGCTCAAAGGTTCAAGAGTTCAAGGCAAGGAAAAAGGAACAAGGAAGATGATCTCACCCTGACCCTCTCCTATAGGAGAGGGGATAAAGGGTAAAAGGCAAAAGTCAAAAAAGAATGGAAAATATAAAAGTAAGAAAACAAAAAAGAAAAGAGTCAGTTTTTACTGGTGAGGGTAATCACAATGAGGAGAAGTTTTTAGATGAAGTGATTGCGCACGTTTCCAGCAAGCTCAAGTCCGGAAAACACCAGGTCAAAGTGGCGGAGGCTTTAAAGGCGATCGAGTTGAAAGAGAAAATCAAGTCCAAAGGCGGGAAAAGCAAGGAGAAAATCTTCTGGGAGCTGATCGACCAGATCAGGAAGGAGGAACTACCGGAATGAAAAAAAGTAGCGAGTATCGGGGATTAAGGGGTGAGGTGAAAATCATTTTGTGTTTAATCTTTTCCTTATATACTCTCTACTCATCCCTCACTCCTGTTTTTCCTGAGATCAACAATACCCTCGCCTATTCCATCTCTCATACTTCATCCACTTCCTTCAATGACCTTAACCTAATAGGAACAAAAACAGTTGCCCAGACGATTTTGGCGACTGCGGATGAAACCTGGTATGGGATCGGAATCTATCTCGACCGGATCGGCCTGTTTTCCAATACCGATTCTTTATATCTTCGGTTCAGGGGTAATAATGTAGATGCCTGCAGTACTCCGGATACCTCTCTTGCACCCAAGAGAAAAGCCTACGTTAAGGTTCTGGATATCCCGGATGGAGATGCTACCGGCAACACGATGCCCCCTGATTCGGTAGGGAGAGGATACCTGATCTGGTTTATCTTTGATTCCCCTGTTACTGTGAATGCAGGGAACTGTTACACGATCTTCCTAAATGCTCCTAAAGCGGATAATTCTAATCGGATCTGCTGGAACTCGGGATCAAACGGCTATACCGACGGCAGCTGTTATTACGCCACGACCAATGAGAACTCCTGGACAAACTATAACCATGATCTGAATTTCCGGGTAATTAAAGATAAATATGCTCTAGTGGCAATCAGAAGATTGCCTTTTAATACCAAAGGAGCCCTGACCATCAGCTCGGATGTGGATCATTCCTCGGTGACTTATCTGGATTCACTTCATCGATGGCTGAATACCAGCCAGAATGTGGGTGGAAGATGGGGAACCGGTCTGAGCGGAAACATCGCAGGGAATGATTTGTGGTTCGGCAGGGCATCTACTGCGGAATCAACCGGAACTTGCACTGACGATCCAATACCCTTTTATTTTCACGGGC
>DATKKH010000126.1:0-21152 GCA_035543035.1 Terriglobales bacterium
TCAGGAACTGCCACATGATATTCTTCTTTCTTGCTCCTACAGCCTTACGCACGCCTATCTCCCTGGTTCTTTCTGTGACCGAGACTAGCATAATGTTCATAATGACTATACCGCCCACCACCAGAGCAATGGAGGAGACACCAATCATCACTATGAAAGCTGTAGAAGTAAAATTGCGGTACATCTCCATAAAGGTTTCAGCGGTCATAATGGAAAAGTCATCTGGTTTACTATAAGGAACATTTCTCCTGGCTCTCATAATCAGGCGAACCTGGTCCTGTGCCTCTTGCATAGAGCCGAAATCCTCCACCTTAACGAAGATAGACATAAACCTTCTGGTACCGAAAAGTTTATTAAAGGTAGTGATCGGGATCAGGACGAAATTGTCCTGATTCTCGCCCAGAAAAGACCCTCTTTTCTTAGCGACTCCCACTATCCGGAAATAGTAATTGCCTACTTTGATGTCTTTGTCCAGTGGGTCCTGCCCTGGAAACAGGTTGTCTGCTACTTCCCATCCGACCAAAACCACATTCCTGTTGCGCTCGTTTTCGAATTCGGTCGGGTACCTTCCGCTGGCTAAGTCATAAGATGAAATCTCAGTTATATTGCCCGTGGCGCCCCTTATTTCCACATCATTTATATATTTATCTCCGCGCTTTACTTTTCTGAAAGCCGCAGCTTCTGCTCCTACTTTCCAGCAGAGTGGACACCTTTTCTGGATAGCCTCCATATCCTGAAGAGTGATATCCTTTCTCTTCATTATCTCATGCCACTCCTCATCATTCATGATTGCACCACCGAATTTAGCCACAAAAAAAGTAGTGGGGCCCAGGGTGTTGATCTGGTCTGCCACGTATTTGTTCATACCAGCGATGATCGAGACCACGGCTATAACGGTCATCACTCCAATGATCACCCCGATCAGGGTGAGAATCGAGCGGAGTTTATTCGCCACCAGCGATTTTAAGGCGATCCCTATGCTTTCCAGAAACTGCATATTTTCTCTTTTAAAAGTAATTCCTCGGAGTTTTGGAGTGCAAACCTTCAGGTTTGCCTTGACGAACAGGTTCTTTGAAACTGCAAAGGTAAAACTAAAGTTCTACACTCCAGTATTTACCTGAGATATTTATTTTCTTTTTTCATCCCTTTCGATTTTTCCATCCCGGAGATGAATACTCCTGTGCGCATGGGCGGCGATGTCTGCCTCGTGAGTGACCAGGATGATAGTGTTGCCCTCGGAGTGAAGCCGGTCAACCAGTTTCATGATCTCGGCACCAGTAGCTGTATCCAGGTTGCCTGTGGGTTCATCCGCTAAAATAAGTGAGGGATTGTTCACGATAGCTCTGGCTATTGCTACTCTCTGCCTCTCACCGCCGGAAAGCTCGTTTGGCTTGTGAGTGATCCGGTCAGCCAAGTCGACCATTTCCAGAGCCCTTTTTGCCTTGTTCTGCCTTTCTTTTGACTCGGTTCCATTGTAAATCAGAGGAAGCTCCACGTTGTGCAGGGCAGTTGCCCGGGGAAGAAGATTGAATGTCTGAAATACGAATCCGATCTCCTTGTTACGGATGAATGCTAATTCGTCATCGTTCATCTGGCTAACCAGCCTGCTGTTCAGATAATATTCTCCCTTAGTGGGTGTATCCAGACAGCCGACCAGATTCATTAGGGTCGATTTGCCTGAACCTGAAGGTCCCATAATCGCCAGATATTCTCCTTTTTCTACTTCTAAATCTACTCCCCTCAAGGCTTGAACCTGGACCTTTTCGTTTCCAATCTCATATATCTTCCAGAGATCCTGGGTTTTTATCAGCACTTTAGGCTCCCTCTTTCTTCACTATTGTCTTTTCTATTTTGACCTTGTCCCCATCTTTCAAGGTCCTGAGGATCTTATAGCTCCCGGTTATTATCTGATCATTTTCCTTGAGCCCCGACATAACTTCCATATTCTGCTGGTCAGAGATACCGCTTTTGACAGGGACGAACCTTGCTCTTCCTTTCTCCACCAAAAACACTCCTTCGACCTCTTTTTTCTTTTCTTTCCCTTTTTCCTCTTTTACCGAGGAGGCCTGAGCTTCTGATTTACCTTCTTTGGGCTTGGCAGTCAAGGTGTCTTTTTTCTCCTCCCGCATTACCATTGCTGCTATCGGTATGCTGAGAACGTCTTTATGCGAAGCAGTAGTGATGTCTACAGAGGCAGACATTCCAGGCTTTATTCCCTTAACTTCATCTGTGATCAGAACCTTAACCAGGAAATTTACCACCTGGTCTTGGGTTCCATAGCCGGTTATTATAGCGGTATTCCCTATTTCCGAAACTTCACCTTGGAACGAGGTATCCGGGAAAGCATCGATTTTTATTTTGGCTTCCTCTGCTAATCTGGCTTCTGCGATATCGGTCTCATCTACTTCCACCTCTACCTCGAATGCAGAAAGGTCGGAGATTGTCATAATCTCGGTCGGATTATAGGTGGCACCGGTTACCATCTCCCCTTCTTTTTTCAGAAGTTGGGTGATTTTTCCATCCATTGGAGCGGTGATAGTGGTCTTGGCTAAAAGGTCTTCAGCCTGCCTGAGAGATGCCTGGCTTTGATCGAATTGTGCCTGGGACACATTGTACTGGGTCAAAGATGCATCATACTGCTCTTTGGATGTAAGACCCTTCTCGTAGAGCTTCTGCTGCCTTTCGTGCAGCAGTTTTGATTGTTCGAAATTGGCTTTGGCTGAACTTAGCTGGGCAGTGGCTTGAGCTACTGCGGACCTGTATTCCGAGGGGTCGATCTGAACTAAGAGCTGTCCTCTCTTGACCATATCCCCGTCTTTTACCGGAAGGCTTATGATCAGTCCCGGAACAGTGGCACCGATCTTAACATCATTTTTAGCCTGGACTTTGCCGCTCCCTGTTACCACCGAGGCTATATCTCCCTTTTTGACCTTGTCGACCTGCACCTGGTAGACTTTCTCTCCCGAGCGTAACAGATTTACCAAGACTATTACGAAAACTAAAAGTATTACCCCTGCAATGATTAAGATCTTGCTTCTTTTTTTCATACTACCTCCTTGGAACTATGACAATGCTTGCTTATCTTCCTGTGGCTTGCTCAAACTGGGCAACTGCTAAGTTGTAATCGTACAGAGCTTGTACTTGGTTATTCTTGGCTGTTTTATATGATACGTTGGCATCTAGCAGGTCCAGAATCGATGCCGCACCCAAGTTATATTTCTCCTGGGTCAGTTTTAAATCCTCTTCGGCAGAGGTTAAAGCATCATTGGTCAACTGTATCTTCTGTTCGGCTTCTTTCACTGCAACATAGGCCTGCTTGATTGCCAGAGCTACAGTTCTTTTGTTCTGCTCCAGATTATCCTGGTTTAACTTGACCTGGGCTTTGGCGCTTCTGACGTTGCCCGTGGTGAGGAAACCGTCGAAAATGCTCAGGCTGATTCTTAAGCCTATATCCCAGGAATCGAATTTACTCCAGTCACTACTCGATTTTGGAAAGATTATGTCACTCCACGAGTAGTCTCCAAAAAAAGATATGCTCGGGTAATTAGCGCTCCGTGCAACGGTAAGGCTGGAGCGGGACTGGTTCAACCCCATCCTCGCTTTGTCTATTTGCGGATGGCTATCCAGAGCTCTTCTGGTTTCCTGTTCTACGTCATAACTAAATCCTGTGTACTCCAGCTTGGCATTAATTTCTAAGGGAGTGTTGACGTCCAGACCTAACAGGTTGTTTAAGTTTGCCTCTGCCAATTTCACGTTATTCTCGTTGGTAATCAAAGTCAGGCTGTCGTTCCCTAACTGGACCTTGGCTTTCAGATAATCAGAAAGAGAAGCAGCTCCCAGGTCGTATCTGGCTTTTGCCATCTTCAATTGTTCGAGACTAACCCCTACGGCGTCAACCTGGACATCATACAGCATCTGAGCTTTTAGCAGATCATAACATCCCTGCTTGACGTTCAAGGTTACAGATTGCTCTGCCAGTTTAAGATCATCCCAGGCTGATTTTTTGCCATACCTCTTAAGATTAAACCCAGCGAAGTTTGCCCCTCCATTGAATATGGTCTGGTCCAACCCAAGATTGAAACTATACTGGTCCCTTGAGCTGACTAACTGCCCAAGCCTGAGCCTCAACACTTCTGTGCTGTTCCTGGTCCAACCAGAGGAAGCACTGAGCGAGGGGAGAAAATTCGAGAATCCTCCTAAATAATTCCACTTGGCTGACTGGTAATTCTGCTGTGCAGACAGTGCCGGAAAGCTATGTTTGAGCGCGATGTTTACTGCATCGTCAACGGTGAGAACTCTCTTCTGTAGCTCCTGGGCTGAAGCTGAAAAAAACCAGAACAAAACTATTAAGAAAACCGGCAATAACGCTTTCTTTCTCATTTTTACTCCTTTAAAAATTTTACCAGGTAACCGGTATCCCGGAAACAGACATTCCCAACACACCCAAACCTATACCTATAATTACTAAAATCGCCCAACCGATAATGGTGGCTACGAGCGCCTTTGACATGGAGAATTTATATAGAACCGTAACTCCTAGGGCTATCAGGATTAACTGCCAGATAGAGAATATCTCCACAGCACCCAAAAGCATGTATCTGATTTTGGTGAAATCACCCTCAGGCACGAGAAGTGCCAGACTGGTCTGGACATTGGCTGAATTCTTGGCTAAAATCAAAGGGGTTTTCAAGATCGCTCCCAAAGTAGGAATAAAGGAAGTATAGGTGACAATTGACAAAACCTTCTTATAGCTGCTATCCCCACCCAGGATGATATTGCATAAAAAGTAAACGAACGAAGTCAAAAGTATCAGTCCTATAAAAACTTTAATGATCTCGCTTATAACTGTGCTTATCCTTTTGACGGTAGTTATCTCGGTCATCTTATCCAGAATCCCAGGTGCAGAGGCTACTCTTGGGCTTTGTGAGACGATCTCTTTCTGTAGCAGTAGATTCTGAGGCAGGGTAATCTCTGCTACGATTACTCCGATTACAACAATAAGCAGAAAAGCAAAAAGCCATGAGGGTTTGTTGTTCAGAAAAGTGAAGACCTTCTTAGGCTCAAAAAAAACTCCGAAAACCCTGGCAAAGAAACCCATTTTCTCCTCTTGTGGCATTGCCTGAGGCTCTGTGGGTTTTAATTCCTGTTCCATTTTACCTCCATTGATTAGACACAACTTACTTTATTTTAACGTAATAAAACCAAAAAAGTTGCAAAAATCAATCTAAAAAGGGGATTGAATTATGACTTTAGAGGTATTGTATGAAGAGCAAACATTCTCCTCTCCTCACAGGAGAGGGACAGGGTGAGGTCATTTTGCAGCGTCGGGCTTCACACCAGAAGTGTAGCTAAGGTAGATGTTATCACCCGACCGAAAACAGATTTGCCTGTCGAGGATGATAACATCCTCGATGAGTAGTGCAGTTCTGAAATCTATTTTCTTCTTTTACTGATCAGCAATGCACCAGTAAGTATAATTACAGCTACAATGGCAAAGGGAGCTTTGAGCCCAGGAGGAAGCTGGCTTTTTCCGATTAGCAATGGTAAGATCAGGATTGAGACCAGGTTCATCACCTTGATCAGAGGGTTTAGAGATGGACCTGCAGTGTCTTTGAAAGGATCGCCGACTGTATCTCCTATCACCGCTGCCTTGTGCGATTCTGAGCCTTTTCCTCCGTAGAGCCCTGCCTCTATCGTTTTTTTGGCATTATCCCAGGTTCCTCCGGAAATGGAAAGCATCACTGCTAAAAGCTGTCCGGTAAGGATAGTCCCGGCTAAGAATCCGCCTAATCCATCCACACCTAAAAGGAATCCGACTATCAGGGGTGAGAGTATAGCTAATAGTCCCGGAGTGACCAGCTCCTTCTGAGCTGCTGCAGTAGAGATGTTGACGCATTTGTAATACTCCGGTTTGGCTTTTCCCTCCATCAGTCCAGGAATCTCTTTGAACTGCCTTCTCACTTCTTCGACTACCTGAAAGGCGGCTCTTCCTACCGCTCTTATGGCTAAGGAACTGAAAAGGAAAGGCATCGCCCCTCCGATCAGAAGCCCTACAAAGGCATTCGGCAGGTTGATCTGAATACCTCTTTCGAAGAACTTATAGACTGGGTCAAGCAGGTTGATATCCGACCCATAAGACCTGAACAAGGAAACTGCTGCCACCACGGCTGAGGCTATGGCAAATCCTTTGGTCACAGCCTTGGTAGTGTTTCCCACTGCATCTAATTTGCTCACTATCATTTGGGCATCTGGATTTCTATCCTCCTCAAGTACTTTTGACATCTCGAAGATGCCGTTAGCATTGTCCGATACCGGCCCGTAAGAATCCATGGAGACTATTATGCCTGTGGTGGTGAGCATCCCCATTCCGCATAACGCTATCCCGTAAGCGGCTAAGGCCAAATCCCCGCCAAAAATCAGGTTCGAAGTCAATATCGCGGCGCCTATGACGATGATGGCTAAAACGGTCGACTCCATCCCTTCAGAAAACCCAGCTAAGATGGTAGTTGCCGCACCGGTCTTGGTGGCGCGCGCAGTCTCCTTTACCGGACTATATTCCACTGCAGTATAATATTCTGTGAGGTAACTGATCAAAACTGCCAGCACGATTCCGGAAAATGTAGCCCAGAAAAACCTCATGTCCGGAGCACCCCAGGGAGTCTTTATGTAAAAATAGTTAATCAGTCCGAATCCGATAGTAGAAGTCAAAGCAGCAATCAAAAAACCGTTCTGGATAGGTCTCATCGGGTTGAAATCCTTTTTGTCCTTACCTTTGACTCTCCAAGTGCCCAGAATAGACGCAAATACCCCAACTGCCCTGACCAGAAGTGGGAAAACAATCAATTTCAAAGCTAGGTCTTTGCCAAAGGTAGATGGATTAAAGACCGCATAAGATGCACCCAGAATCATGGCGGCAACTAAGGTGACTTCGTAAGATTCAAAAAGGTCTGCAGCCATTCCGGCACAATCTCCCACATTGTCCCCTACAAGATCCGCAATCACAGCTGCATTTCTGGGATCATCCTCAGGAATTCCGGCTTCGACTTTCCCGACAAGGTCTGCTCCTACGTCAGCTGCCTTGGTGTAGATTCCACCTCCGACCCTCATAAACAAAGCTACCAGACTTCCTCCGAAACCGAACCCGATCAGAACCATCATTGCCCTTTCCTTGAAAAGCATAAAAATGACCGTGGCTCCGACCAGTCCCATCCCTATGGTGAACATTCCGGTAACAGTGCCGGATTGAAAAGCAGTTTCCAGGGCATTCTTGAATGAGGTTCTGGCAGCGTGAGCGACTCTGACGTTACCTCGGACAGCTACTGACATCCCTATAAGCCCGGTCATAGCTGATAGGGTAGAACCGGCTAAGAACGCCAGAGCGATACCCCAGACCATCTTCCAATCTGGGGTTCCATCTGGAAGGACATATATATTTTTGTAAACAATAAACAGCACGATCGTCAGAATTATGATAAAGAAAAATAGAACCCTGAACTGACGGGTGAGGTAGGCTTTTGCCCCTTCCTGAATTGCTTTTGCCACTTCAACCATCTTGGGTGTACCCTGATCCTTTTTAATCACCTTGAATGCCAGGTAAAGTCCATAAGCCAATCCCAAGATGGCTGAGAGCAAAACAAAGTACAAAGCCAGATTAACTGTCTGATCAAAAGGAGGCAGAAGAACATTCTCTTCCCCGGCAAAAAGCTTAACCGGAAATAAGGCTAAAAAGAAAATCGATAATAAAATTAGAAATTTAAAGCTTAAGTGCTTTGGCATTTCTCCTCCCTTCTAAGACTTTCTATCGACAAAAAAACAAGGCAGTTTAACAAGAACTGCCTTGTTGACTTTCTACAGCTTTTGCATCCTGCAGTTGTAACCTCTTCCTTATTTTAAAACGAATTCAACTTTGTATGTGACCCAGCAAGCCACTGGAACCTTATTGCTGATAGCTGGCTTGTATTCATTCTGCCTAGCTGCTTGAATCGCTGACTCGCAGAAGATGTCCGGGTTTATGCTCCCCTGGGTTAGGCATTTAGCTTCTTTGACCTTTCCGTGTTTATCTATCCATGCCTGAACATAGACCCTTCCCTCAACTCCCGATCTCCTGGCTAATTCCGGATAGGCTGGTTTAACCTCTTTGACCATCACTGGAGCCGAGTCATACGGAATAAACGTATCTGAGGGTGGAATTTGTTCATCTAAAGTCTCGATTCCTGGTGATCCTCCACCATAAACCCCTTCGCCTTCAAGGTCTGGACTCTGCAGATTCCTTCGCATATCTTCCCGAGTTGCAAAGTTCTCTGTTCCCCTATTCTGATTGTCCGGAATCGCCATAGGAACTCCCGAAGAAGGCAGGCCAACTTTAGGTTCAATCTGCTGAACCGAATGAGGAGTTAAATCTTTAATGATCGAAGGAGGCGGTTGCGGTGTCATATTTTTTATGATTGGTGGTCCAACTTCTGGTCCCGGCTTTTGCGATTCGGCCGGGCTAAAGAATACAAAAAAAGAAGCCAGTAAAAAATTAAATATCCCGGCTACAAGCACAGCTCTGCCCAGGTTTCCCTGGTAAGCTCTCTTAAGTTCGAAAGCTCCATAAGGTATGGCGACTTTCATCTTTCATCCCTCCTTTCGGATGGAATTGTGTGATGATTTGTCCTCCTTATGAATCTTTTATATTAAAGAGCCTCCTCTTATTCCCTAGACCTTATTTCAAATTAAAGTCGATTTTATACAGCACCCGCACAGCAATCGGCTGATGATTGGCTATAGCGGGTTTGTATTCATTCTGCATTGCCGCTTTAATCGCCTCATCGCAGAAGATGTCCAGATTCACGCTTCCCTCTTTTACGCATCTGGCCTCTCTCACCTTGCCCGACCGGTCCACTAATGCCTCGACGAACACTTTCCCCTCGACTCCAGATTTTCTGGCCAGCTCCGGATAAGTTGGTTTAACCCATTTTATGGGAACCGGGGCTTCCTCGTATGGGACGAATTCTCCCGGGGCAGGTAAATACTCATCCTGCGGTATTTGAATAGCTAACGACTCCTTACCTGTTCCCTCAGTAGCCACAGTGGGATTCTGTAAAACTCCCAGTTCGGCCTGGCTGGCCAGGGTCACAGTTTCCTTGACCTGCTCATCCGGGACCGCCTTGGGGACTCCGACCGAGGGTGCAGCAGCTGCGGCTGGTGCCGCTACTGCAACCTGATGGGCTACGTTTTGGGTGAGAGAAGGAGGTGCTCCTAACTCAAGCGGAGTTCTGATAGTTATGACCCTTTTAGCCACCGGCTTCTGAGCAGCCAGGCGCGTAAACAGCACAAAGGAGCCGAACAGGACCAGGTATATCAGGCAAGAGATGAGAACTGCGATGCTGAAATTTTTCTGATATGAACTTTTTAGCTCAAATGCGCCATAAGGTGTTGCGACTCTCATTTTTACTTCCCTCCTTTCGGCTGAAGCTTCCCGGTGATAAGCCCTTGATCTTCATCCGTGAAAGGGGCAAAGCTGAAACGGTAGCTGAAGTTAGGGTTTTTCTCCTGCATCTGCTTTTCCACCAACTGTATTTCGTCCACTATATCGATCATCTTATAATACTTGGCATCCTTGGCGATCTTGATCAGGGTCACCAGCTTGGGCTTTTCCTGGTTCCTTCGCAGAAGAATAGGTCTTAAAGAATCAGCAGGCATGGGAACCGGCTTGTCCACTCCCATATTCCAGTAAATCTTCCCGTCCGAATCCACCCTTAAGGTGAGCAAGTTAGATTCTGCTATCGGGACAGGCTGGTCCTCCGGAGGAAGGTTGATCTCCATTGCCTGGGGGAGACTGAAAATAGTGGTCACCATATAGAAGATCAACAGTAAAAATGCAATATCCACCATAGGGGTCATATCTATTCGTATTCCTATTCTTCTTTTGGGTCTTCTAAGCCCTCCGGTCTTTTTCCCTCGAGGACTTGGTCCTCCTACGTCAACCGCTGCCATAAAAATTCACTCCTTCGGAAAAATTCTCTATAAACGTTCTTAGCTTCCCGCCTCGATCTCGGTTACCAGCTGGAAGCGGGGCATATGGTTATCGCGCATGGTATTCATCAGGGCCTGTATGGTTCCATAATGGGCCTCCCGGTCTGCTTTGATTACCACAAAAATACCAGGATATTTTGCCCGGATCTGTAATATCGCACCAGGCAGGGTACTCAGATTGACATCCTCATATACCCTATCCAGAACCTGCTGGCTTTTGCCTTGAACCTCTATCTGCTTCCTATCCACATAATCTACGGCAATACTGTCATCTTTGGTAACTGTTATGTTCAGAATATCCTTTTCCGGCAGCTTGATCTGGGAATGGGAGGCTGGCAGAGTCACTGATTTCTTCTCCGGAGGCTTGAACTGGGTCGTGGTCATGTAGAAGATCAAAAGCAGAAAGGCGATATCCACCATCGGGGTCATGTCTATCTTGACCCCTATTCTCCTTTTCATCCTCTTGAGCATTACTTTTCCGCCTCCTTACTTTTCAGAAGCTGCAGGACTTCGTAAGAAGCCTCGTCCATGGTGTAGTTGAATGCATCCACCTTATTCACGAAGAAATTGTAAGCGACGATGCCGATGATGGCACATAGCAGTCCGCCCGCAGTGTTTACCAGAGCCTCGGAGATTCCGGTCGCCAGTTTCATAGCATCGATCACTCCACCAACCCTCTCGGAAGTAGCCTTAAAGGCTCTGATCATTCCGATGGTGGTTCCTAAAAGTCCGATCATGGTAGCGATAGAGGCGATAGTGGAGAGCGCAATCAAATTCCTCTCCAGTAATGGAACCTCCAACGCATTGGCTTCTTCGATAGCCCTCTGGGTTTCGCTTAGGCGTTTTTCCGAAGCTGTATTCGTTCTAAGCTGCTGATACCTCTCGATTCCCGCTCTTAAGACATTAGCGGTGGTGCCTCTCTGCTTGTCGCAGGCTGCGATGGCTCCGTCATAATCGCTCTTGTCCAGCATGGTTATTACATTCCTGAAAAAAGACTGGACTGAAGCTTTTCCCCGGGCCTTTCTCAGAGTCAAGGTCCTCTCTATGATAAAAGACAATAACATTACTAACAAACCAAGCAATAATCCCACCAGTGGTCCTCCCAATCTCAGGTAATCCGGCAACAGCATTGCCCAGATGATATATCCGATGGCAAGCGAGACGATCAGGACCAGGACTATAAAAATCGATTGCTTCATACAAATACCTCCATTAAAAGTTAGGAATTTAAGTTATTGATTTCATTTTTGTGGTAGAAGACTATCTCATCCTTGCCTCCTTAAGACTTTATAGATCATTGGCTTTCACGCTGTTCAATATCCAGCATCCCAGGGAGATCCACAGGCCGAACCCGGAGATGCTCACCAGGGTTATCACGTCAAAATTATCTTTTATCTGGTTTACACCAAAAGCAGATGCCAGAGGTGCAGCTACTCCAATTATCGATATTATTACGGTTATAATCCACAAAAAAAGAGGAATGAAATTGAGCCTGAGAGTCTTTTTGACCTTGCTAAGATAAGCTTCTTCTGAGCCGGATTTACTGTAAAGAGCAAGCAGGTTAAGTATGCCAAAGAGCAACGAGCTTAACATGGTCAGGGGAAAAAGAAGCGCCAGAACACCGAGAAGTGCTCCTCCAAGCCCGGAGTATGTCATCAGGGTGCCTAAATTGAGCAGGTACCCAAAGGCGCTAAAGTTCATCGCGTTCTCCCCGCGAGTGAAAGTAAACCAGGGAAGGAAAAGGCACAATACCATCAGAGCAGAAGTAACCGTTAAGATCCATTTCTCCAGAGGTGAGAAAACCGAAACCGAAATTAGGCTGTGATCGCGCTCCTCTCTTTCCCCTTTTTCTTTTCTTTCCCTGACTTCTTCTAAATACTTTTTCTCCTCTTCCGGATTTTTCCAGAATCTCGCCGTTCGGGAAGAGTAAACGTCGAATCCGATATATTTATACCGCTGGTCATCTTCCTTTTTTTCCGATTTTTTCTCCTCTACCATCTTTCTCCTTTGTATTTACAATCGAATTTAAAATTTATTCCTGAGAATCCTGAAATGAAATTACGCTCTAATAATTATATTCCAGAAACTGCAGCCGGTCCTTGGCGACCTTGTTATTCGGATCGAGTCTCAGAACCTTGCGATAAGCCTCCTTGGCTCTTTCGTACTGGTTGGTGATGTCGTATGCCTGCGCCAGCCAGAGGTTGAAGGAGATATCGTTTCCCTGACAGCTGACTGCTTCGGAAAGGGGCCGGATGGCCTCCCCAGCCCGGTTCAGGGTTAGCAGGACATAGCCATAATTGCCCTTGGCCTGACAGTCCTGCGGGCTAAGCTGGAGTATCTTTTCGTACTCCTCTCTAGCCGCGGCATAATCCTTAAGCTCGCTCAGGAAGATGTAAGCCAAGTACTGGTGAGCCTGAAGATAATCCGGCTTCAGTTCCACCACTTTTTTGAGCGGCTCTAAAGCATCTTTAAACTGTTTCAGATTAACGTAGCAGTAAGCTAAATTGAGATAGCTATTGAAGCTGGTTGAATCTAACTCGATTTTCTTTTTCAAGGCAGGTATAGCATCTGAATACTTCTTGAGCTGGTAATAAGCCAAGCCCAGATAAGAATAAGATTCACTGTAGGTCGTGTCCAGTTTGATTGCCAAATTTAGAGATTCGACTGCTTTTTCCAAGTTCAGCGAGTCCCCCAGAAAAAAATGAACCTTTCCATAATTGACCAGGAAATCCCGGTCTTTCAAGGCCCATTCAAAATTGCTTTTACTGGTATATCTTTTCTGGTAGTTTTCAAAAGCCGAGGCTGCTTCCTGATTCATCTTCTTATCCTCGTAACTTTTTCCCAGAAAATAGTAGGCTTCTGTCAGGGTGGAATCAAGTTTGATAGCTTTGTCCAGATCGGTTATGGCACTGTCAAGCTGAAACATATTGTAATATGCTTTCCCCAAGCCCAAATAAGCCTGGGGATTGTTCTGGTCGAGCTTGACATATTCGTTATAAGCCCAGCCTGATTCTGGGAATTTCTTGGCTAAGAAATAGATGCTTCCCAAGTCCAAGTAAACCGATTTGAATTTCGGCTCCAAAAGAATCGTCCGCTTGAAAGCATCTGCTGCGGCATTGAAGTCCATCTGGGTGAGATAAGCTCTGCCCAGACTGTAGTAAACTTCGGCTTGGTTGGAATCAAGGCTGATTGCCTGCTTGTACTCGTCGATGGCAATGGAAGTCACGCCTTTTTGCAGATTCACATCCCCTAAGTTTTTGTGATATTCGAAATTTTTCGGGTCAGCAGAAATAGCAGAGCGGAAGCTAATGTCCGCATCCTCCAGTTTCCCCTGAGCCATCTGCACCAGCCCTATGCCGTTCAGAAAATCGCCCGAGTTCTTTTTGATCTCCAGTCCCTGGTTAAAAGTCTGCAATGCCTGGTCATATGAGCCTTTTTTCAGATAGGTTAAACCAAGTTTGTAAATTGCTTCAAGATATTTTGGCTTGCGGTCGATGGCACTTTTTAGCTGGGCGATAGCATCATCATACATCCCCTTTTCGAAATAGCAGGCACCCAGATAATAGTAAGGCTCAGGCTCAATAGGTTTTTTATCGATATAGGATTTTAACAGGTTTATGGCGGTATCGTAGTCCCCTTTCTGGTATGCTCTTTTACCGCTCTCCAGATCCTGGCAGCCCGCGGTTATGTATAAGCTTAAAAGCAGAATCAGGGCTGCAAGCCATACCCGGGTGATTATCTCTTTTCTTTTCATCAGACCCTTATTCAAAAGCTTTAAAATTATCATAAATCCTTTCCCTGTCAAGTATTTTATTTGTCAATCTTTGGTTTTTTTTTATCCCTTTTTTTCGTCTATCCTTTCCTCTTTACGGAACTTGCTTCTTAAGAGAAAAAACCTTACCAATCCATAGGCCAGTATTATCCCTCCAAATATACTACGAAAATCGGAGGGCATACTTCTGAATATACCGGAAATAATCAAGAGACCCAGGATGATTAATACCGCTACCAGGGAATAGTTAAAAGCTCTTTCGAATTTTGAGGAATGGCTGTTCAGAACCTAAAATCTCCCACACTGATTGAAAAGATTAAGGAAAATCAATTCTTCAGTAATTTTAATTAAAAAATTCATTTTGTCAAGTCTAAATTTAAGTCGAAGTTGAACTTGAACGGGCGCTCCTGATATTATCGATTTCTTTTTTCAAAGGACAAAAAATCCCATTTTAAGCTTACAAATTTCATACCAAAAAGTAAATATTTGGACTAACAAATCTCTCATGAACTTAGCTCTGCTGAAGATTCCATAAAAATTCAAATTTGACAAAAATTAGCAAAACCATACAGCCTTTTTTAAAACGAATTCTCCAACTTATTGTTTGACCTTAAATTAACTTCACGCTGCTTTTTGCGTTGCCCAATGGGTAATTACGTCATTTTCAGCCTATTTTTTTCCTGAAGCGGAGAATGCTGAGAACCAGCACAACCACGCCGATAGTGCCCAGAGGTAGAATCTGAGACCAGAGGATTGAAATCCCATTTCCTTTGAGGAAAATCCCGCGAACGATAACTATAAAATATCTCAGGGGATTGAGATATGTGAGATACTGGATGAGCCTGGGCATATTGGCAATCGGGAACATAAACCCGGAAAGAATGTTAGCTGGCATTAGAACGAAAAAGGTCATCATCATGGCCTGCTGCTGGGTTCTGGCCAGGGTGGAGATGAATAGACCTATTCCCAGGGTCGTCAACAAATAGACCATCACGGACAGAAGCAGGAAAAAGAAATTTCCCCGGAAAGGTATCCTAAACCAGAGAACTGCCACCAGGGTTATGATACACACGTCGATAAAGCCGATCAGGGCGAAAGGGGCGACTTTTCCCAGGATCAGCTCGGAGGTCCTAATCGGAGTAACCATCAACTGTTCGATAGTTCCAATTTCCTTTTCCTTTACGATTGCCATTGAGGTAAGCATCATCGTGGTGAGTATGAGGAGCTGGGCCAGAACAGCGGGAATATTGTAGTCCCTGCTTTTCAGCTCGGGGTTATACCAGGCTCTGATTTCATTCTCCAACTGGGGAATCCTGGACGTAGAGACAAGTGCTGCCGGGGAATCTGCAGCCGGCCTCCTCAATATCCGATCCTGGATTATTTTTAGATTATAAGACTGGAGTAAATAACTTATGTAACCTGAGACTATACCGGCAGTGTTGGAATTGGTGCCGTCGATTATGATCTGAATCGGAACCGATTCCCCTTTTTTCAGCTGCTGGACAAAATCGCTTTTTATCTCCATCCCCACCCAAACCTCCCCTTTATCCAGAAGCTGGTCCAGCTCATCCTGGCTTTCGGGGAAGTAGTTGATCTGAAAGCGACCTGAATTCTTAAAAAGTGAAATGACCTGTCTGCTCTCCTGGGTTCGGGAAAAATCCAGCACGGCTGTGGGGATGCGGTCGACATCCATATTTACCGCATATCCCAAAAGAAGCAGCTGCAAAACCGGAGCTAAGAAGATGGTCGACATCATCCGCTTATCGGTTCTGATCTGAATGGTCTCCTTTATGAAAATATGTTTAATCCTCTCCCACATATCAGTCGCTCAGCCTCTTCTTAAAGATTAAATTGGCAATTCCCAGCATAATCAAACCGAATAAGGACAAAAAAAATATCTCGAATTTCAGCACACCAAACCCATCCCCTTTCAGGAAAATCCCCTGCAGGATCCTTATGTAATACCTGGCAGGTATGATGAGCGTTACCACTCTGAGAAAGGCAGGCATGCTGAAGATGGGGAAGATAAAACCGGAGAGAATAAAGGCTGGCAAAAAAGTCGTGATCATTGCCAGTTGATAAGCTAACTGCTGGGATTTTGCCAGAATCGAGATAAACATCCCTATTCCGAGAGCTCCGATTAAGAATATTCCCGATACCAGGAACATTAAAAGAAAGCTCCCCCTGAACGGAATCCTGAAGATCAGCTCGCTTAGAAGGACGGCCACTAATAAATCGGTCATCCCGATCAGAAAATAAGACACCAGCTTTCCGAAGATCAGCTCCGAAGATTTGATGGGCGTGGCGATCAGCTGCTCCATAGTTCCTCTTTCCCATTCGCGCGCAACTACCAGGGAGGTAAGCAGGGTTCCGATGATCATCATAATGACCGCTATCAGACCAGGGATGATATAGTTTTTGCTTTTAAGCTCTTCGTTATACCAGATTCTGATTCTGGGGTCGATTGGGGGATTAATTTCTGTTTGGGTAAATTTCAATGAGTAAAGCTGGAGTGCCTCGGTTAAATATCCTGTTCCGATGGTGGCGGTATTGGCATCGCTTCCATCCAGTATGGTCTGCACTTCAGTCTTTTCTCCTGATTTTATCTTTCTGGAAAAATCATAAGGGATGACCAGGGCGATTTTTATTTTCCCGGATTCTATCAAATTCAAAAGTCCCTGGTAGCTATCAGCCTGGTTTTCAACTGAGAAGTAACCTGAGCTGGTCAGGCTCTGGACCAGCCCTCTGCTTTCCTGGGATTTGTCCTGGTCATATACCCCTAAGGGGAGATTGTTAATATCCAGGGATACCGCAAATCCGAAAAGAACCAGCATTGCCACCGGGACTACAAAAGCCATCACCAGAACCCTGGTATCCCTGGAGATCTGGAGAAATTCTTTGTAGACGACTGCCCTTAACCTTCTCAGCTTCATCTTTAATCCTTTTCCCGGATAAGAGACACGAAAACATCTTCTAAAGACGGAACTATCTTCTGTAATTTTATGACCTCAATTTTACTTTTAGACATGATCTGTGAAACTAATGTAGTTGCTTCCTCTCCTTCAGCAATAGGGACGAGTATATGGATTTTCATACCAAAAAGTGAGGCTTCGACGACCCTTTTGTCTTTTTGCAAAGAATCCAAAGCTACGACCGGATTTTTGCATTCCACTTCCCAGACCGAGCCGTAGATCGAGCTGGTTTTTAGCTCCTCTGGTGTTCCCAAACGGACTAATTTGCCCCTGAAGATGAGGGCTAACCTGTGGCAGTATTCGGCTTCGTCCATATAATGGGTGGTGACGAAAATCGTGGTGCCTTTATCCGAGATGGAATAGATTAAATCCCAGAAATTGCGTCTTGAAATCGGGTCGACTCCTGAGGTGGGCTCGTCCAGGAAAAGCACTGGAGGTTCGTGCAGAAAAGCACAACCCAAAGCCAGTCTCTGTTTCCAGCCCAGGGCTAAATCAGCAGTCTTCCTGCTCCTTTTATCCTCCAAGTCTGCCATTTTGAGGACCCACTCTTTCCTTTCTTTCTTGAGCTCTTTTTTGACTTTGTATATCCCACTGTAAAAATCTATGTTCTGCTCCACTGTCAGGTCATCATATAAGGAGAACTTCTGAGACATATAGCCGATATTCTCCTTGATTTTCTCTGACTGGGTGAAAACGTCGTAATCGCCGACCCGCCCCTTTCCAGAAGTGGGGGTCAAAAGCCCGCAAAGTATCTTTATGGTGGTGGTTTTCCCGGCTCCATTAGGACCCAGAAAACCAAAAACCTCCCTTTTTCTGATCTGGAAACTTATATCGTCTACAGCTGCAAAATCACCGAACTTCTTGACTAAGTTCTGGACTTCCACTGCGATTTGATTTCCGTCCATCTATCCCTCGCCATGTCATAGGTAGCAGCAACCATCAGGTTACGTAATGATCTCAGTCTGAAGTTTAGGATAACAGATTCGCAAAACCTCTGGCTATCTTTCAATCCTTCTTTCCTTCTTGTTTCAATGAGATAAACACATCCTCCATAGAAGGTTCAATTTTTTTCAGGCTGGAGATTTCTATCCCCCCATTTATTAATCTGACTTTCAGCGCTTCCAAGATTTTTTCGTCTTCGAGAACGAAATGCACCTTTTCTCCGAAAAGGGAAATACTCAGTGCATCTCTGTTTTTCTCCAGGAATGCCTTTGCTTCCCTGCCCTTATTACTGGCCAATTCGAAAAGAGCTCCCCTCATTCTCTGTTTAAGCTGGACTGGAGACTCACAGGCGATCAATTTCCCTTGGTCCAAAAAAACAACTCTCTGGCATCTTTCAGCCTCATCCATGTAGGAGGTGGATATGAAGATGGTCATCCCTTTTTTCTGCTGCTCGAAAAGGATCGACCAGAAATCTCTTCTGGAGATCGGATCAACACCCCGGGTAGGCTCATCTAATAACAGGATTTCAGGGGTATGCAAAAGCACGCAGGACAATGCCAGCTTCTGCTTCATCCCTCCGGAGAGGTTCCCGGCTAAGAAATTTTTAAAAGGCTCAAGTTGGCTGAACCTGAACACCTCCGTATATTTTTCCTTTTTCTGCTCCCTAGTGAGCTGGTAAACCTCAGAAAAAAAATCAAGATTCTCCTGCACTGTCAAATCTTCATACAGACCGAACCTCTGGGGCATATATCCGATTTTCTCTTTGAGTCTTTCCGAATCCTTGACCACGTCAAATCCGGAAACTGAAGCTTTCCCTGAAGTGGGAGCCATAATCGCGGCTAAAATCCTGAGTAAGGTCGTTTTTCCTGCTCCGTCCGGACCCACCAGGCCGACCATCTCCCCTTTTTCTATTCTTAACGAGAGGTTTTCAATAGCTGCCAGCGATTCGAATTTTTTGACCAGATCGAATGTTTCCAGCATAAGATATGGGATTGGAGAGTAAGATAGTATGGGCGTCCAGTAGACGCCCTTAAGCAAGGTGAAGTCAAACTCCACCCCTACTTACTTAAATACTTCTTTTTAATCTGTTGACAAAATCACATCAGCCGGCATGCCCGGCTTAAAAATCTGCTCTGGATTCTCCAGGCTGACCTTTATTCCAAAAACTAATTTCACCCTTTCTTCTTTGGTCTGGATATTCTTGGGGGTGAATTCTGCCTGTCCCGAAATATATGTTACTCTCCCTTCAAAAACTTTGTCCGGATAAGTGTCGATTTTGATCTGAGCCTTCTGTCCGAGTTTGACCTTACCCAGATCAGTTTCTTTGATATATATTTTAACCCAGGGATGGAGCATATCTCCCAAAGTCAAAAGCGAGGAGCCTGGTGAGACTACCTCACCGATCTCTGTATTTTTGCTTAGGATCAGGGCGTTGATCGGCGATTTGATAATAGAATTATCAAGATTGACGTTGATCAAATCGATCATGGCTTTGTTCTGATCGACCAGATGAGCAGCAGAGCTGAACTGGTCATTTGCCATCTGATATTTTGTTTGCTGATCATCCAGTTGCTGCTGGGTAGAGCTGCCTGCCCTGAAGAGTTCTCTGGTTCTATCCAGATTGGTCTTAAGATTTTCAGAATTAGACTTTGCCTGGGCAAGCTGGGCTAAAGAGGCCTGATAAGCAGCCTGTGCCTGTTTCAACTGGGCTTCCAGCTCGTTTTTTTCCAGCTCGATTAAAACCTGCCCTTTTACCACGCTATCCCCCTCATTCACCAGCAGCTTCTCTATCCTGCCGGGGAGTTTCGAGCTTACCTCCACCTCCGTGACCTCGATTGTGCCAGAGGCAGAGATCTCCCTCCCGTTTTTCTTCCCATTTGAACTCAACAAAAAATACAAAACCAGAGCTAAGATTATCACTAAAATTATAATCCCTAACCTTTTCATTATCTTCTCCTTTGGCTTATTAAGATATTATCTCAACGCAGAAAATATATGAAAATTAATGTTTTTTTACAAAAGAATTTTTTTAGTAGGTTGGACATTCCTATCTGATCGCGTGTAGCATCCGAACCCTTGTCGGATGTTCTTTAGATTTCGTAGTGCAGCTCCAGACAGCCCAGTTAGTTTTGAAATCCCTTCTTGACAACCAGTTCAGAAAAAATATTTTAATTGATTATGAGGTTTTGTTTTGACTGGCTATGATTAAATGCTAGATAAAAAATCCAAAACATTTTAACGATGTTTCCTGATTCGAACAGGAAACGTCAAAGGAGGAATAATGAAAAAGATGACTGGATTGGTCGTCTTAACGATACTTCTAGCTGGAGGGATTATGAATGCCCAGGAAATGAAGACAATTAAGCTTCCTGCGCCTGCATTAAAGAATGACAAACTGTTTATGCAGACGATCAAGGAAAGAAAAAGCAGCCGGGAATTCTCCGACAAGGAGCTGAGCATGCAAGACCTGGCAAACCTGGTCTGGTGTGCCAACGGGATCAACCGGCCCGAAACCGGGATGCGCACCAGCCCCTCGGCGATGAACAAGCAGGACATAGATGTTTATGCGGTCATGAAGGATGGGATTTATCTGTATGACGCAAAAGCGCACGAGCTCGTTCCTGTGGTTTCGGGGGATTTTCGCAAGAATACAGGCATGCAGCCTTTTGTAAGCGTTGCTCCTTTGAACCTGGTTTATGTTTCCGATCTTTCCAAGTTCGATTTTGTCAAGGAGCGGGAGCCAAAGCTGATGACCGCAGCCATAGATGCGGGTCACTGCTCGCAGAACGTTTATCTCTATTGTGCCGCCGCCAACTTAGCAGTAGTCACCCGCACCTCGATCGACAAGACGAAAATGGCCGAGATCCTGAAACTGAAGCCCGAGCAGCTGGTCATACTGGCGCAGACTGTGGGCTATCCGAAATAAGCACTTCGTGGCGTCCGACCCCGCCTTATGGCGGGATGTCGGGCGTTTTTGTCGTAGCGTCTGAACCTGTGTCGGACGTCATGCCTTTCGTAGTGTGACCCTGCTTGTCCCGTCGCAGGCGGGATTAGGGTCGCTTTGATCGTATCCGTCGGGTCCCCTGACCCGACGGAACCGGATTTGAGGAAATTACTATGAACCTAAAATATTTTGCCATACTGATGTATGCGACTCTCATAGCACATCAAATAGAAGAATATATAGGCGAATTTTGGAAAGTGTTTCCTCTATATGTTATGCCAAAGGATGTATTCATAATTATTAATGTGGCAGTGAGTATATTCCTCCTCCCTGTTTGGATATTTTTATGGCAAAATAAATCATGGGCTGTCAATATTGCGCTGGCTTTTTCGACATTAATGGTAGTGAATGGCATTTTACATATAGGATGGTCAATCTGCTTGCATCGATATATGCCGGGTTTGATTACTGGTATAATATTTATTCTTATTTTCGCATTTTCCAT
>DATKKH010000127.1:0-11907 GCA_035543035.1 Terriglobales bacterium
GGATATGACTACTGGGATCTGATCAATCGCAACACCCAGGCGGTGGTATCCGGGATTTATCTATACAGCATAGAGTCCAAATCCGGTAATCAGATAGGGAAGTTCGTGATCATCAAGTAAGCTCTCAAGAAAAAAAGCCGAGAAAAGCCATCCATCAGGATGGCTTTTTTATTCCAGTTAAGAAATTTCGAGAATTAATTTTCTGATCAAAATTCCGAAAACTGCTCAGACTTTCTTATCTCTGATATCCATCAGAATAAAGCTTAGAGCAAACAGAAGACAGCCGATTGCGAAACGAAAAGCACTCTGGGATGCCAGACCTACGGGCATAATATTTGCTAGCCTGAAGATTATAGCCAAGATAAAAGCGACGGCAGCCAGCACGATCAAGAGGTTAGCCAGGGTTTTCATACAAAAACCTCCGCTTTTTGGTTAATGGTTGATAGTTAATATATAAAATTCCCTGAAGCTGTGAGTCATAATTTAGAACTTGGAAAAATTGTTGTCAATAAAAATATCTGAATTTATTAAAAAATCAGGAGAGAAAAATTCAGAGATTGAAGAAATTCAAGCCTCAAAAAAGGTTTTCCCTTGCTTTAATTCAAAAATTTGATTAATATTCAACGTTTATGGAAAGGGTTTTTTCTCGCGAAAGTGGCGGAATTGGCATACGCGCTGGATTTAGGATGCGATATTACCACTCTTGCTATCCTTTTGCTGTTCAACACAATCCCTTCTAAGGAAGGGACTTAGAAGGGATTTTTACTTGTATCAATTTGTATGATATTGGATAGTTTTGGACGGTCTATAGTCACAATTTGGTCACAAAATCATGGTTCATATTTTTCCGAAAAATCTATGGTTTGCTCTGGTCCTATGGTGGAAACCTATTTGCTATTGCACTCGATCGTTTTCGTTATGGATTTCATAGAATCCAAAACTGCATTCTAGCAAAAGAGCCTTAACATGTCACGAATCAAAAGAATTTGTTGAAATGGAGAGAATATCTTATATTCTAAGTTGAGATGTCTACAACTCTTTGAGAATACATAAAAATGAAATATCAACATGTACTTGCTCTAAACCCCTATTTCAGAGATTCCACAGCAACGATGGGAATCTTTCCTCCTACGGGACTGGAATACATTGCGGCGAACATGAAAGACCTTGTTGGCAAGGTAACTCTCCTTGATTTGAGATATGAACAGAAATATCGTGATGTCAACATATTATCCCGGTTTATTAACAAAGAGATAGACCTGTTATGTATAACCATTACCTGGGATTCCCAGTTTAACGCAATTTGCGATCTCATCTGCAGATTGCCGGATGAAGTTCTTACCGTAGTAGGAGGGCATAAGGCGACTGAAGAAGTTGAGTCCCTTTTCGCTAGATGCCCGAATATCGATCTAATTGTGAGAGGCGAAGGGGAAGAGGCAATCAGGGAAGTAGTGAAGGGTGTGCCCCACAAGAATGTTCTTGGGCTCTCGTATCGTGAGAATGGAACAGTGATTCATAACAAGAACAGATCTCTTCCAGACCTTACGCATGTTGCTTTCCCTGACAGGTCACTAAGAAGGCACGATTACCACTGGGTACAAAACGGGGTCCAAATAACAACTCTTACTTTCGACACGGTGCTAACGTCCAGAGGGTGTCCATACAACTGCAAGTTTTGCACATTCAGCTTGAACCCTCTCGGGCAGAAAAGAAAATATGCAGAGAGGCCACTTGAATCGGTTATTGAGGAGCTGAAGAGCATTACCGCTGATGTCGTCCTGTTCACTGACGACAATTTTTTCACGAATCCCGTAAGAACAGAAAAACTATGTGATCTGATCATAGAAAGTGGAATCAAGAAGAAATTCATTGTTCAAACTAGAATCGAAATCGCCAGGAATGAAGAGCTTCTGGAGAAGGCGGAAAAGGCTGGTTTCAAGATTTTTCTCATAGGCATAGAATCGCCCCATGATAGGATTTTAGCGCAGATTAATAAGGGTTTTACTCAACAGCAGGTTAGGGATGCATTCAAGATTTTAAACAACTATGATTTCTATATTCATGGCTACTTTATTTACGGGAATATCGGAGAGACAGAAGAAGAGATGCTGTATATTGGTCGGTTCGCAAAAGAGTTAAAGCTTGATTCAATAAGCTTCCAGAAGCTCAGAATAGAGAAGTATTCCCCACTGAAAGAGGTGGTCGAAAACACACCCGGATATTACTATGATTCCATAGGTGGCGCTGTGTATTCGGATCTTCATAGCCTGAAAGACTTAAAACGCATACGAGACAGGATAAAATTTGGATTTTATAGTCTCGGACAAATTGGGCAAATTCTCCGAAAGGTCCACAAGGCACGACTTCTAACGAGATTCGATTTAATTCACATTTTAATGAGGCTCCCTAAGCTCCTACTAAGATTGGCAAAAAGAGAGATTGAGAAAAAATGGCGGATGCTCGGGGTTAATCATTAACCTGCTCATCATATTTCGGGCCGGTTTAAGAGTTAGTATATTGGGCTGAATTGATAGGCTCTCATATTAGTCGACCTGGGGCAGGTGGGGAACAATTCTGAACACGCAAGGTCAGGATATATTCAGGTTATATAGACGAGGCTCGTTTGTTGGAATTTATTAAATGATAATCGGGTATATAGCGGTTGTCGAGATATATTTTGAGGCACGAGACTGCAATCTGCGAAGGTACAGGTTCAGAATGATCATGTGTAATTAAAGGAGGAGAAATACCTATATAAAATTGTTGCTATTGTGGAGGTACCTCTTGGCTTTTAGCCATTATATGTTCACTTTATTCGAAGACGTACACCCCAAACTGGATACCATTTACCTATACCTGTCTATTTATTATAAGATATTCATTGACAAATCGGTTTTAATAACGTATACTATTTAAAGCTCTAAGGTTTTTTGAGGTTATTGCTGTTGTTTGGATTGATTTACAAGAGATAATTAGCCACGGAAGCCTTCAGTGCAAGACGGTTTCAGTGGCTTTTTTTATTTTCAAGTTTTTAAATGAAAGGAGGTGAGAAAGTATTGGCAGAAGGTAAAGTAAAGTGGTTTAACGAGGCTAAGGGTTTCGGTTTTATCCAGCCTAATGAGGGGGATAAGGACGTTTTCGTCCATTATTCAGCTATTCAGTCACAGGGCTACAAGAGTCTGAATGAGGGAGACGCAGTTAGTTTCGATACCACAGAGGGTCCCAAAGGACCCCAGGCGATAAATGTAGTTAAATTGCAGTAAACGATTTAGCCGCATTGATAAACCCCGCTTGAAAAAGCGGGGTTTTTTATTATGCTCTCCTTTGAGAAACAGTAGTAGACAGGCCATCGTTGCCTGCTCCCTTTTTCTTTTCCAACCTGAAAATATTCCGACGCCTTATGCGTGCTGGGGAAGAGAAATATTGTAAACAGGGTGGGGTAAGACAAACTTATTTGAGCTATGAAACAGGTTCTAACATCGTCCCGTAAGGCACCCAGCAGCAGAACTTAGCTAATTTGGCATGTATATCACGATTCACTGGTATCAAAAAAGTTCTAAACTCGTACATTTTGGGGACCTCCAGCTTCTTTACCTCATTGCTAACTGGTCACAGATCCCGCAAACATTTCCTTTAGGTTTAGGAGTTCATTGTTGATCATTATCTCATTTACGTGGTACCTTTTGTATAACTCCTCCAGCGCTCTCATGTCGCTATTTCTTGCTTGCTCACGCAAGACTCTAATCCGTTCTTGATACTTCGTTGGTTTTCCGAGCATGACTTCCTCCTTATCCCATAGCTTTTTTTGAGCATTCGCTCCACCATGATCTTTTCAAAGGGGAAAGATATCAGAAGACTCCAAAAAAAGGTTCTGTTAACTGAAAGGGGGTCTCTATGAACCCAGCCACCTCAAATTGTGAACTTGGGAGATAATCGCTTTTCAACTTATGACTTACCTGCCTGTTTCTGCGATTCAATCTCTTCAGTCAGTTTCAGAATCATATCGTAGGGAAGGGCTACCCAGCTTTCGACCTGGGCTGCGTAATTCCGGGTTAACAGAGATACCTTGGCTGCTGTTTCCTCGTCTGGAGCTTCGTAAATGTGCATGGAATCCCAGTAGCCCATCAGGGCGTAATGCGCCTTGAAGTTTATCTCCGGGCAGTTTTTCTTGAGCTCCTCAAGCCAGGCACGGCCGCTCCTGTCTCTGTCGTGCATCTTGGTACCGATTTCAGTTATCGAGGCATCTCTCCTTGCAAGCTTAGTCAATGGCACAAATGTTCTCATAAAAAACCTCCTTACAAACTTCGATTTCTATGTACTGTGTATGATATAAATAAAAATTCATTCTTATTTCAAAGCGTTGATGTCTATGACTTTGACAGCTGGTATACTTAAATTATAATCGTTAATATCCTTATTTGCAAGGGAATTTGTCAACCATTTTATTTTTTATCGAACCTATGTTCCTCCTCTTTTTTGTTTTATTTCTCTCCTCCCAGAATTAAAGGCAACCGCTTTACCCTACTCGTATGATTACAATATTTTAAGTAACTGCCGAGTAACTTTGCCCTCAAGAATCTATGCAGATTTTCTCACAGGAATATAGTTTCAGAAAGACAGGGGAGCGCTTCTCCCCCCACCCCTGTTTCAATTCTGTTTCGATTTGGGTTGGGTTTTTATGGATCTTTGTGGGTCGTCGCAAAAAAGCAGAGCAACTAGTAAGTCCTTGAGGTAATGTCCAAGAGCCCATAAAATCAAATAGCGGGGGGAGGCTCAGGACAAGACGATACATTGTATCGCAAGAGTTACGAATACCCTCAACATTTCACAACCCATTCGTTAACGGTTCTTAATGAATGAAAGAATCTCATTTTATTCAATATCTCAGAGTAGCTTATCACTCTTAATAGAAAAACCCCACCGAGAGTCCATTTTCCGGTGTTTTCTCGTTTCTCGACTGTTCTAGCTAATTATGTTAGAAAAATATTGGAAAGAGGTGTCTGTATTAATAGATTGTTATATCCACGCATTCAAAAGATCCAAGCGGATATGAGGGACATACAAATAAATCCCGACATTCAAAATACTTTACAAGCACTTAATCAATTTGTTATATTTCCCAGTATAAATTGTTCAGGATTTTGTTAGGGATGATGGATTATATACAAATAGAAGTACAAGAAGCGATTTTGAGTCATGTGAGAATACCGAATCAACGAGAACCAAAAGTGAAAGGAGTTTTAACGATGATTCCAGAAATCATCGAGAAAAGAAAGATCATCCTGATTGGGATGGATTTCTTCGGTAATCCATTAAAGAGAATCGGCATATTGTCAGGGCAAAACGAAATCGGACTACTCTGGAAAAGGTTCAATGACTTCTATCAGACCAAGAAGGGTTCCATGAAGCACCTTGTATCAGAATCCGGATATGAGGTGTGGATCCATCTTGAAAATGAGAGGGACTCCAAGAATAAGTATGTCTTTGTCGGAGTCGAAGTCGAGCAGATCGAAGACCTGCCGCTTGAGCTTGTGGCAAAGATACTGCCGGAGACACGATACGCTGTCTTCACTTTAAAAGGACGGGAGTTCAAAGCCGGAGTATCAAAAATGATCTGGGATAAGTGGCTACCAGAAGCCGGTCTGAATACCTCATTCGACTTCATGATAGAGTATCACGACCGCAAGCGATTCAGAGGGTTGGACAATCCTGACAGTGAATTGGATCTCATGGTACCCATTCTGTGACTAATCAAGCAAAATTCTTGGTTGAGATTCAACCAAATGGTACTGAGTTCACATCAATCAGATTAGTACTTTGGCTGGAGTAGCAATTTCTTGGACGATAGAACTTATTTGACTGGATGAAATCAACCCATGGTTAGTAGTAATATCGACCTTAAGAGGAAAACTCAAGAAGTGAAGACAGGGGCTTTGCCAACCCGAAAATATTCTGATGCCCTGTGCGTGCTGGAGGCAAAGTCTACTTTATTCAACCCACACTGCTCATTATGTCTGAAACGGAAAAGTATGGTGAGAAACGCAGTGTAATAGAATCAAGCAGTTGAATGATCTAACAAGTCCCATCATGTTCTACAGCCTTTATAAAGCCATATTTGACTTCCTAGCAATCAGAAAAAAAACCACTTTGACGATTTGGGAAACCGATTGTATTAAGCACAAGGGAAAAAGGTCTTTTCAAGAGATTGCGATTAAAGAGGTTCGGCCATGTTTATCGTAGGTATAGAGCCAAAAGCCCCAGGGCTGCACATTTTTAGTCATAATCATATGCCACGGCTAGGATTGCCTCAGTTGTTGACTATCACCAAACAAGCGGGTCATAAATGCGAGATCTATTGCGAGGAAATTGTGCCGATCCCCTGGGAACGTGTGGAACGCGCGGACCTGATATTGATCTCTTCCATCACTTCAACGGTGCCTCGCGCCTATATGTTGATTAAGAAAATCAAAGAAGAAATAAATCGTCACGCTCCTATCTTGATAGGGGGACCACATGTCACGTTTTTGCCTGAGGAGGCACTTTTCAACGGTGCGAATTATGTGTTCAGACATGAGGCTGAAGAGTCTTTTGCCAGCTTCGTTCAATGGTGGCTGCGCGGGAAAGATTCTCATCGACTCCTGGACATACCCGGACTCTCATTCAGGATGGGGGATAAAATTCATCATACCCCGGCACCTGAGCAGGTCGATCTGGATTCATTGCCCACGCCGGATCTCGATCTGATTTATGGATTTGAGAAGCCGTTTGCCGTACCTCTCATTACGTCACGGGGTTGTCCCTGGGACTGTGATTTCTGCTCCGAAGTCTCTATGTTTGGCAGAACATACCGTTTTCGCTCGGAGCAAAAGGTGGTTGAGGATATCAAATACTATGACCGCAGATATGGCAGAGTACCTATTTTTATAGCGGATGACAACCTTGGGGCCAACAGGCCAAGATTAGAACGATTGTGTCGAAGTATAATTGACAGTCATCTGGTGCGTTCTATTTCCGGTCAGATCCGGTTGGACCTGGCCAGATACCCTGAGTCGCTGAAGCTCCTGAGGCGCGCCGGATTTGACAGGGCTTATATCGGCTATGAATCTACCAATCCAGAAAGCCTGAAGGCCATAGGCAAGGGACTCAGCTTCGATGATATGTCGAGGTTCACGCGGACCATTCACAGTTACGGAATAGATATTCATGCCATGTGGGTTCTGGGGTTTGATACGGATACCCTGGAGACAGTTAAAGCCAATATACGGGCTTCGATCAAATGGAGATTGGAAACAATCCAATTTCTGATATTAGTACCTATACCCGGCTCAAAGTTGTTCGAGCGATTCAAAAAAGGTAATCGAATCTTCAATCTCGACTGGTCCAAATATGACGGGCATCATGTCACTTTTTATCCTGAGAAGATGACTCCCAGACAACTGCAGGTGGCCGTGATGTTAGATGCCATGCCCAGACTCTACAATCACTGGCAGACCCTGAGGATCTTCATAATGAATAATTACTGGAATGCGCTGGGGTTCTTCAAGATTAGGACCTGGCATCCGCTTCGCCGGGTCAAAACCATCTTCGAGACTTCAGTCGTTCGGGTTTGGGGCCGGGGTGCGACCAGAAAAATGAAAAAGCCGATCAAAGACTACCTCAGGAGGATTCCAATAATCTCTTCTAAGTTAAAGCAAAAGAATCCAAGCGGCGATCCAGATTGATGTCAGATTCCAGTACTGCGCTAACTATGGAGAAAATTGTCTTGCATTATTTTTGCCTCAGTTTGAATCAGACTTTTATGGGTCTCTACGAACCATGACGGGCTGTTTGGAAATGGGTCGATTTGTCGCTTTTCTTTGTTGGACAATAGCAAGCGAGGAGTTCCAACACCCCTCTGATTGGAATGGCTTGTCTAGCAGAGATCACCTGAAAATATGTTGACATTCTGTGCCTGCGTTAGTATTGCTCAACAAGGGTTTTCTATGAAAAGTACTTAACGGTCGTCTGTTACCATGGGTTAAAAGCTCAAGTAGTATATTGAGGATTAGTAGTATTTACCGAGTACGGAAGCAGAGAAATTTAATCTGATGAAAAGTAGGCGGAACAATGGAGCTATAATCTAGAGATCAAAAATGTCTCAGAGGAGAAAGCTCTTGACTTGCCAAACTCGTGTGATTATATATGATTCGGTAGGTTCCTTGAACTGGCATGAGTTAGGATTTATTTACGTTGTTCTGTTCTGAAAGGTTTGAGATAAGCTTCGTTTGGCTTTTTGATGGTCACAATTTAGTCACAGGTGCGTATAACGAGAGTGAAGCACGAGGCATGTAAGTCGTTGTGATGCAACCGATGCGAAAGTGACGGAATTGGCATACGTGCTGGATTTAGGATCCAGTGGGCTACGCCCTTGGGGGTTCAACTCCCCCCTTTCGCACTTGTGTCAGATTCAACTGAGGAGGAGTATTGAAAGTAAATGTAACCAAGGATAAAGCCTGGAAAAGAGTCCTGGAAATAGAGATTCCGGTAGAAAAGGTCAGGGGGGAATTCGATTCAGTCTATCAGGAATATCAGAGAAAAGTCAGGATACCCGGTTTCCGCAAAGGGAAAGCTCCCTTGGAGATGATAAAATCCCGCTATAAAGAGGAGGTCACTAAGGACGTTCTGGATAAGCTCTTACCCGAAGCTTACCAGGAGGCAGTCAAACAAACCGATCTGAACCCCCTGACCCTTCCGGTCTTAAAAGAGGAAATAGATTTTAAAGAGGGATTGCCCTTGCAGTTCAAGGTCTTGATCGAGGTGCGCCCGGAAATCGAGGTAAAAGATTACAAAGGATTAAAACTTCAAAAGAAGATAGTCCAGATTACGGAGGAACATGTTCAGAATGCCCTGAATTATCTTCAGGATAAAAATGCAGAGCTTCATTCTGTGGAAAGGGAAGCAAAAGATGGGGATTTTCTGGTTGTTGACTTAGAGGAGTTAGCTGAAGGACAGGTTAAGACAAAAAAGAAAACCGAAAACCAGCAGATCTGGTTAAAAAAGGAAAACCTGTTAACTGAATTCTATCGCGGATTTCTGGGAACAAAAGCCGGTGAGGAAAAGGAGATCGAGGCAATCTATCCGAAAGACTATTACGAAAAGAGCCTTGCCGGGAAAGTCGTCAGATACAAAGCCAAGATAAAAGAGGTCAAGGAGAAAATTCTCGCACAGATTAATGACGATTTTGCCAAAGGTCTGGGTGAATACAAAAACTTAGATGAGCTGAAGAAAAAAATAAAGGAAGATCTGGAAAAGGAATCGCAGAGGGATGCAGATAAGGATTTAGCCAGCCAGGTGGTCAAGCAGGTGGTCGAGAAAAACAGCTTCGAGGTGCCGGAATCTCTTTTGAATCTTTATCTGGACAAAGTGGTGGAGGATTTCAAAAAATCCTATAAAAACGTGGATGAGTCAAAGCTCCGGGAACAGTATAAGGATTTAGGTCTTTCCCGCATAAGATGGGAATTTTTGATGAGCGAGATAGTCAAAAAAGAGAAAATCGAGGTTGCCAAAGAAGAGACGGATAAATGGGTGGAGAACTTTGCCAAAGCCAATTCCCTGGAGTTAAAGCAGGCAAAGGAATTTATAGCTCAGAAGAAAAAGATCAAGGATATCAAAGAGACGATCTTAGAGGATAAGGTAATCGATTTCATCATCAAGAACTCCGAGGTCAAGGAGGAGATTGTAAAAGAATCCAAAGAGAAAAAAGAAGAAAAAAAGATCATTACACCCTAAAGGGGATTATAATAACGATTGCGATGTTCCCTCTCCCCTTGTGGGAGAGGGGTAGGGTGAGGGGAGTATAAAAATAGAACTTCACCCTCCCCCTGCCCCCTCCCATCGAGGGAGGGGAGCGTGGAATCACTGAAAAGCAAAAAAAGGAGAGAGTATGACTTTGGTGCCGTTTGTTATCGAGCAGACCGGAAGAGGCGAAAGAGCCTACGATATCTTCTCCCGGCTTTTGAAAGATCGGATAATCTTCATCGGCTCGCCGATTGACGATAATATCGCCAATTTGGTAATCGCCCAGCTGCTTTTCCTGGATGCGGAAGACCCTGAAAAGGACATCAATATCTACATCAATTCACCCGGCGGGATTGTTACCTCCGGTCTGGCGATTTACGATACAATGCAATTTGTCAAACCGGCTGTTGCCACGACCTGCGTAGGTCTGGCTGCCAGCATTGCGGCTCTCCTCTTAGCTGGCGGCTCAAAAGGGAAAAGGGCAGCTTTGCCACATTCCAGAGTCTTAATCCATCAGCCCTGGGGAGGAGTTCAGGGTCAGGTAACAGACATCGAGATCCAGACTAAGGAGATGAGGACTGTCAGGGAGATTCTGAACGATATATTATCCCGGCATACTAAACAGCCCATAGATAAAATAATCAAGGATACAGACCGGAATTATTTTATGTCTCCGGATGAGGCAAAAGAATACGGTCTGATTGATGAGGTTTTCCAGAGGAAGACTAAATAAATATAATTTCTGAATAAATGTAGGGACAGGGCTCGTCCTGTCCGATTTTTCTCCAGTTTTTTGGGAGACTCAACTTCAGGGGTGAAAAATGCCTAATCGAATAGTGGTGGGGATGCAGTGGGGGGATGAAGGTAAAGGAAAGATCGTCGACTTACTCTCCGAAAAAGCCGATATAATTGCCCGGTATGCTGGCGGGGCTAATGCCGGACATACGGTGGTCATAGATTCAGAGAAATTCATACTCCATCTTATTCCCACAGGAATACTCCACAAGAATAAAATCTGTATAATCGGAAACGGGGTAGCACTCGACCTGGAGCTGTTTTTTCAGGAGATCGAAGCTCTGGAAAGCAGGGGAATAAAAACCGCTGCCAGGGTTCTGTTAAGCAAAAACGCTCATCTGGTTATGCCTTATCATAAGGCAATCGAAAGGGCAGAAGAGGAAAAAAGGGGAAAATCGAAAATCGGCACGACTTTAAAGGGGATCGGTCCCTGTTATCTGGACAAAATCGGGAGAAAAGGAGTGCGCCTGGGTGACCTTTTCGACGAGGAGCTTTTCCGCTCCAAAATCGAGCGGAACCTTGAGGAAAACGAGCATATGTTCAGGCATCTGTCCCAGACCCAGCTCGCCTCCTTGTGGGCACAGAGCCTGAAACTGGTGGAGCTCAAAAAGAAAGTAGCGCCTATGATGATAGATTCGACCCGGATTTTGAATTCTGCGATAAAGAAAAGGAAGGATATTCTTTTCGAGGGGGCTCAAGGCACGCTTCTGGACGTGGATTTCGGGACTTATCCTTATGTGACCTCCTCCAACACCACAGCTGGTGGTGCCTGTACTGGATTGGGAGTTCCCCCGACTTCAATCGATGAGGTGATCGGCGTTTCCAAGGCTTATACCACCAGGGTGGGGAATGGACCTTTTCCAACCGAATTGACAAACCAGACCGGAAAATACCTGCAGGAAAAAGGAAACGAGTTCGGAGCCACAACCGGAAGGCCTCGAAGATGCGGCTGGCTGGACCTTCTCATCTTAAAATATGCAGTGATGATAAACGGGATCAAGAAAATTGCCCTGACCAAATTGGACGTTCTGGACGAGCTGGAGACGATAAAGGTCTGCACCGGGTATAAATACAAAGGGAAGAATCTGAAGGAGTTCTCACCAGAATTAGAAGTCCTGGAGAACTGCACACCCGTATATAAAAACCTGCCGGGCTGGAAAAAAGATACCTCCGGGACAAAAGATTATAAAAAGCTCCCCCAGAAAACCAAAGACTACCTCAAATTCATACAAGACCAAGCTGGGGCAAAAATATTCTTAATCTCTACGGGGTGTAAAAGGGAAGAGACGATTTGGAGTAAGGAATTGAAAAGCCAGACTTAAGAAATTTTGAAAT
>DATKKH010000128.1:0-2229 GCA_035543035.1 Terriglobales bacterium
TCATCATCCAGATAACCTGAGAAGAAATTTATCCCTATCACTCCACCTGATTTTGCTATGGCTTTTATCTGCTCGTCTGTAAGATTACGGTAATGGTTACAGATAGCCTTGACGCAGGAATGTGAGGCAATTATCGGAGAACTGGAAAGATTTACCACATCCCAGAAAGCTTCTTCTGACAGGTGGGAGACATCAATAATCATTCCCAGGCGATTCATCTCTTTGACAGCTTCTTTACCCAGTTCGGTCAGACCACCTTTTTGTGAAGAGGTATCGGCCGCGGAGCTGGCTAAAGAGTTGGAGTTCTCCCAGGTCAAGGTCATATACCTGACTCCCAGGCGATAAAAAGTTCGTAGCAAGGACAAGTCACCTTCGATTGAGTGACCACCTTCCAAACCCAGGAAACAAGCAATCTTCCCTTCTTTGTTTGCCTGCTTAAATTGGTTGAGATTAGTGACAAGTTCCAGGTCCTTTGGATATTTACCGAGCTGCTGGTAAAAAAGGTCAATCAGGTCAAAAGCCTGCTTGGCTGCATTGTCCGGCAGATATTTCGGCTCCACCCAGATGCCCCAGACCTGCAGATCGACCCCTCCCTCTCTTAACCTGGGGATATCGATATGACCGGTGGAGTGTCTCTCCCCCAGGACGAAACCGGGATCTTTCAGCCGTAGCACGGTATCCGAATGCATATCGCAAACCAGGGACCTGGAGTGAAGTTTTCTTGCTTTCATAGAGACATCATTTGCTCCGAAAGAGATCTGAAACAAAAAAAACAGGGCAACCCCTGCGAGTATTTTAAACATATATAGGCAAGATAGTAGGGTTCTACTCCTTCTTCTCTCCTCCTGACTCTGAGGATTTGCCTTCATCATTTTTTGACTCTTCCTTTTTCTCAGCTCCGGGTTCGGAGGTTTTACCTTCCGCTTTTTTCGGCTCTTCTTTTTTCAGCTCGTCCAGATAATTCATCCTTAGCTCAAACAGCACGTTCTCTAAATATTTATGTTCTTCCTCTTTCAGGTTCCCTTTGGTTTTCTCCTGCAGAACTTCCAGGAGGTCGATAGAGTATTTGGCCTGCTCTAAGTTTTTTTCTATCTTCTGGGTAACCGGATTGATCAATTTCCCCATCTGCTGCAGGGCTGCGGTCTGAAACATAAAGACCAGATGCAGGAAAAGTTCATCTTTAACCTGGCTTTTTTCATCTTTGATATCCATACCATCCTGTCCTTTTAATACCGTTGAGAAATCAAATTTGAATGCTTAATCCTGTTCCTTTTCTTTCAGAAACTTAAAAGTAACGTCCAGGCTATGCTGGAAATCCATCATCTCTGCATCCACTTTTTTTAAAAGGCGTGCCAGGTCATAGTCCTTAGATTCAGATATTAGCTTTTTGACCTTCCTTTCCAGTTTAGCCGCATCCTGAATCAGCTCTTCTATCTTTTCCTCTACTCTCATTTATTACCCCTTCCTTTAAAATGATTCTGAGTATTCTGCTTGTTACTCAACACTCCTGGTCTTGACAAGTCTTTCCTCCACCCTTCTCATATCCAGACGATATTGGTTCATCACCACCTGCGCCAGATCAAGCGGATCGAGCCCGTAATCTTCCAGTCCCCTGGTTTTCACCGGTGTATTTTTGCTGGAGATATTTATCCCTAAATGGATTTTGGTGGAGACTTTTGTGCGGGTGACCGTAGAGATGGTCAGCTTGGCATCCCCATCGAAGATGTCGTTTCCCCATCTCTGCAGGATGTCTCCCTTCAGTCGGTGGTTCAGCTTGTCCTTCAAAATCGCGACTAGAATCTTCTGTTTTAAGATCGCCTTTTCCAGATCCAGATCGAAATGTTCCAGAATAAAATGGAGCATCTTCTCACTTCTTATCTGGATTTTCTTCTTATAGTGGTCAACCCCAGCAAGGTATTTCTCCTCTACCTCGCATGGACCGATGAAACTGACTATGCTGTCTCCTAAAAGGTCGAACTTCGTATATGCCCAGTGGGAGACCAGCTGCTCACCGGTGAATTTTATCTCCTCAGACACAAAAAGCGATTTCATAGCTCCTCACTTATCCCATTATTATTCTTTGGGAAAATATATGAAATTTATCCGATATCCGCCAGCTTGAATTTATTTTTGTAGTTGCGGATGAACTTATTTCTTAAGCCGAGGTTTTCATCCGAGCTTAAATTCCCGTCCTCTTCTACAATTTTGAATGCCCAGTCACGAGCTTTA
>DATKKH010000129.1:0-4107 GCA_035543035.1 Terriglobales bacterium
CAAAGCTCCTGAAGCTTTTCCAAATATTCCTCTTTTGTCCTTGTTATTGAGTAGCTGTAAAATCGCATCTGCCATACCCCTGCTATCCTCTGGCCGGACAATAAACCCGTTTATGCCGTTCTTTACGACTTCGGGAATGGCGTTAATTTCAGTGCCCACGACCGGTTTCCCCATAGCCATATATTCCAAAGCCACTCTGGCTATGGTCTCTGAGCCGATCGAGGAAACTACTGCAACATCCATAAGAGATATTATCTTCCTCGGATCCTCGACCCATCCGGTGAAAATAAACTTGTCGGAGATTCCCATCTCCTTGACCCATTCTTTTAATCGAAAAGATTTCACCTGGGCGTCCTCTCCGGAGATCAGAAACTTGACATTTTGGAATCTTTTGAGAATATCAACCGCAGCCTGGATGAAATATCTATGTCCCTTAACCGGAGATAACCTTCCCAGGATTCCTACTACCAGCTCACCTTTAGAAATTCCTAAATTTCTTGAGAGCTCCATATCCTTTTCCATTAAGGGAAAGTTAGTCAGATCTATACCCAGGGGGATATTGATTATTCTGTCTCCATCTAAACAAAAACTCTCCAGATAACTTTTGCGGAGCGTTTCAGCCGTGGTAATGATTCCATCTGTCCATTTCAGGTTCAGCCAGCGATTAAATAAATTGTCTTTCGGTTTTCTCTGATCACCGCGAGTCCGTATCAGAACGAACTCTTTTTTAAATTGCTTTCTTACCAGGCTGGCATATAACTGCCCCGCACCCTGATGGGCATTAACCAGATCGATTTTTTCCTGCTGGATGACATCCTTCAACCTTTTGACATTATAAAAAAACCTCCCAGGATTTTGATGACTCAAATACAGGTCAGGAAAAACCTCCAAACCCATCTTTTCAGCCGTCTGCAGAGGAGGAGAATTCTTATCCCCTGCCAGTATCACCCGATGGCCTCTCTTTTGCAGACCCGAAGAAAGGGTAATCGCATAATGAGCGCAGGCATTATACCAGCGAAAGTTCACCAGTTGCAAAATGTTGAGAGTTTTTTTCATTCTTTTTGTTTTACCCTCTCCTAAAGGAGATGGTAAGAGTGAGGTTCAGGTTTTTCGTAGTCGGAGCTCGCCTCCGACGTTTTGTTTTTTTTATTTCGTCGGGCATTAAACCCGACGCTACAACTTCTTCCTGCATCAGCCTCAAGGTCAAATTCGACAAGCTGATGCGCACCAGTTCATCTCGTCCGACAGAAACGTCGGACGCTACTGGCGGAGCAAGGTGCTCCACTTACGTGCTTTTATCCGTCATTAATCATTCGTTATTCGTCATTTATCTTTCATCTTACATCTCACGTTTTACGTCTTCCGCTTTTATATTCCTTAAACTACTCAAGAATCCCTTGATTTTCATTTTCACCTCTTCAACTGAATAATCCAGACATTCCAAGTTCTCACATTTATGCTTTTCATTTTCGCAATTGGGACAATCGACTTCTTTTTTGATGTAGGCGTGTCTGAGAGGGTCAGGGAAAGTCCAGCTCAACGGGCTGTTGGGACCATAAATGGTGAAGGTGGGCTTCCCCACTGCCGTAGCAATATGTTTAGTCCCGTTGTCGTTACCGATATGCAAGTCACATTTTTCCAGGATAGCGCCTAACTCTAAAAGTGTCGGAGTAGGAGGTGAAATTAAGGGGGGTATTTTCATTTTGGACCAAAGAGACTGGACGGTTTTCTCCTCTCCCGGTCCCCAGACCAAAATTATCCTGGCTCCAAAATCCTGGATAAGCCAGTCGCAGATTTGCGCATACCTGTCCAAAGAATAAAAGTTGAATTTTCTTCTGCTGGTAGGAGAAACTGAAATAACCAGATTTTCCGTACTTAGATTTTCTTTTTGAAAAAATTGACCGGCAAAACTCCTTGCCTCATTTGAAAGAAAAAAATCCAGTTTGCAGTCAGAAGACTCTATACCCACTTGTTTGAGTGCTTTGAGTCTGGACAAGGCAGCATATTCAGAGGATATCCCGCGGGATGCCAGAATATTATAGAAAAATCTTCTGCGAGGCAGATCAAACCCTAAGCGAGTTTTGGCACCTGATAGGAAGGTGAAGTAAGCAGAGCGTGGATTTCCGAAAAAATCAATGGCTATATCGAAATCTTCTCTCCTGAGATTTCTCACTGTCTTCAGCAGATAAAAAAAATTACTATACCTTTTTTTATCCAGTATTATCTTCTTATTCAGATAGGGATTAAACCTGAGAAGTGGTTCAGACTCTTCTTCAGTCAGAAACGAAATAAAGCTCTCTGGAAAGGCCTTCCTGAGCGCTCTGATAGCCGGGGTACACATCAAAACATCTCCGATCCGGCGGAGCTGGATGATTAGAATTCTTTTGGGAATAATTTGTTCCACGTTTTTCGTAGCGTGGGGGCTTGTCCCCGACGTTTGTTTGCTTTCTTGTTTTCTATGTCGGGCATAAAGTTCATATCGTCCGACAGAAACTGCGGACGCTACATTCCCACGGTCTGAAGATCTCTGCAACAACCTTCGAAAGGCTGAATCCTTGCCCTACGTTTTTACAACGCCGTAGGCGGAGTAAAATGCTCCGCCTACGGGCTTTTATCCGTCATTAATCATTCGTCATTCATCATTGAATTTAAACTGCATCTCATATAGCTTCTTATACAGCCCTTCCTGCTGGATAAGCTCCTTGTGCTTGCCGCTTTGGACAATTTTCCCATCATCGATCACCACGATTTTATCCGCATTCTGAATGGTCGAAAGACGATGAGCAATCACAAAAGTGGTGCGGTTTTTCATCAGCCGGTCGATTGCCTCCTGCACCAGCAGCTCTGATTCTGAATCTAAAGCTGAGGTTGCTTCATCGAAAATCAGGATCGAAGGATTTTTATACAGGGCACGGGCAATCGAGATCCTCTGCCTTTCCCCGCCAGATAGCTTTACTCCCCTGTCCCCAATGATAGTATTGTACCCCTCTGGCAAACCCTGAATGAAATCGTAAGCATTGGCCATTTTAGCCACATCATTGACTTTATCCGGTGTGGCTTTCTCATCACCATAGGCGATATTATTCCAGACCGTGTCGTTGAAGAGTATAGTCTCCTGGGTGACGATTCCCATAAGATTCCTCAGAGAGTTCAGGTTCATCTTTCTCAAATCCACACCATCGATCTCGATGACTCCTTCATTCGGATCATAAAAGCGGGGAAGTAAATCGACTAAAGTTGACTTGCCAGCACCTGAAGGACCGACCAGAGCAACTATCTCTCCGGATCTCACATCCAGATCGATTTTCTCTAGTGCAGCCTTCTTGCTATTATATCTAAACGATACATTTTTGAATTCAACTCCCTGTTTTAAACTGTCGATTTTGACTCCATTCTTTGGACTTTCGATTTTCGGCTGGGTATCCAAAACTTCAAAGATTCTGGATGCTGCAGCTAATCCTTGCTGTATGTCGATATTCACATGGCTCAGGATTTTCAAAGGCTGCATCAGGGAAAACATCGCAATCAGAAAAAGAAAGAACCGGTCCGGGGTCAAACCTCCGCCGGCTAGGATAGCTCTGCCTCCGAACCATAGAATCAGAACTCCAGCTACCACTCCCAGGAATTCGGTCAGGGGTGGAGCAAGAGAGCCGACCCTGGTCAACCTTACCATAGTCTTGAAATAATCCGTGGTGTAACCGAAAAACTTCTTAAGCTCGAACCCCTCCATCGCAAAAGCTTTAACTACCTTAATACCGGAAACTGTTTCCTGTAGGACTGAAGTTATATTCCCCATTTTCTGCTGCGCTAACACGCTTTTTGAGCGCAGCCTTTTTCCAACTTTGGTGATAATGAAAATGCTGGGCGGGAAAAGAAGCAGAGCAATCAGGGTCAATTTCCAGCTTGCCCAGACTACCAGAAAAAGATAAACAATTGCCAGGAAAAACTGGTTCAATCCTCCGACAAATCCAGAGGAGACCGCATTTTTTACCAGGGTCACATCATTGGTTACCCTTGAGATCAGGACGCCGGTTCTCTTCCCATGGAAATACTCAAGAGGCAAAAGGTGATAATGAGAATAAAGCTTATCCCTTAAATCTTTTACCA
>DATKKH010000130.1:0-13099 GCA_035543035.1 Terriglobales bacterium
GTTACTTTTATCGCCGGCAGAGAATTCAAAGCCTTTTCCACTGACACCAGACGTCCTCGGACTTCTGAGAGGCTATTTAGTTTGATTTTCTCAATATCCAGCGCATCCTGCAGCCGGAAAGGACCTATCCTGGTCCGGGTAAGGGAAGAAAGATGCGCTCCACATTTGAGTTTTGACCCTATGTCCTGAGCCAGGCTCCTGATGTAAGTTCCTCTGGAACAGCTTATCTTCAAATCCATAAAGGGAAGTAAAAGCTTGAGGATCTCGATCGAGTTTATTTTCACTTTTCTCGGTTCTTTAGTTATAGGATTACCTGCACGGGCATAATCTGACAGCCTTTTACCCTGGAATTTAAGAGCCGAATAAGGAGGCGGAGCCTGCCAGATCTGTCCCCTGAAAGATTCCACTACCCTTCTCACTTTCTTCTCATCCAGGTCGAAATTGCTCAGGCTGGAAAGGATTTTCCCCTGGAAATCATAAGTGTCAGTTGATACTCCCAGTCTTATCTTTGCCAGATACTCCTTATCCAGATTTTCCAGAAAGTTCACGATCTTCAGCGCCTTTCCCAGACAGACCAGAAGCAGGCCGGAGGCAAAATTATCCAGGGTTCCGCAATGACCCATCTTCTTGACCTTTAAAGCCTCTCTCAGCTCATCCAGGGCTGAGTGGGAGGTTATGCCAGGTCTTTTGTTGAATAAAAGTATCCCTTCCAGGTTCATCTTTTCAATAGCTCTTCTTCTATTTTTTTTAAAATCAGCTCTTTGGTCGAATGCAAATCCTGGTTTACGGTACAGCCGGCAGCACTTTTATGTCCCCCTCCGCCAAAGGTTCTGGCCAGGGCTGAGACGTCATAAGAATCCTGGGACCTCAGACTCACTTTGGTTTTTGAATCATCTTTCTGGGTGAACAATACCCCCACCTCTGCCCCTTTGAGGAAAAGTGAATAATCCACAAAACCTTCGGTATCCTCCTTGGAGACATTCAATTCCTTCAGGGTTTGTTGATCGATTACCAGAGAAGTAATTCTGCCGTCGGCATAGGTCTCCAGATTAATCAGGAGGGAGCCCAGGAGTTTCAGGGATTCGTTCGAATTATTATAATAAATCTGGTTGTTTATCTCCTTCGGATTTGCTCCCAGGGCAATAAGCTCAGCCCCGATCTGCATAGCTTTCGGAGTGGTATTGGAAAATCTGAATCTTCCGGTATCGGTGAGTATAGCGGCATAAAGCTGGGTGGCGGCCTGTTTGTTCAGACGATAACCAGCACTGGTTAAGAGATCATAAATTATCTCTCCTAAGGCAGAGGCCTGGGTATCCAGATAATTGATACCACCGAAAAAAGTATTGTCCGCATGGTGATCGAGATTTATTATCTTGACTCCTGGTTTAAATAACTTTTTGACCTCTCCGATTCTATCCAGGCTCGGGCATTCTAAAACGAAAACCAGATCCGCATACCAATCGCCAACTTCTCCGGAATCGTAATCCTCGATTGCCCTCTCCTCATCCAGAAAAAGATATTTGGAGGGGATTTTCCCTTGATCGATTATCCTCACCTCCTTGCCTGAATCCTTTAGCCAGCCTCTCAGTGCCAGCTGGGAGCCTAATGAATCCCCGTCCGGATCCAGGTGGGAAGATATCAGTACCTTCCGGGCTTTTTTCACCGACTCGGTTATTTGCTCAAACGTTTCCTTCATCTCCGACTCCGGGCTCCTTATGCACCTGTTTTAACAGCTGTTCGATCCGGGCTGCTCTTTCCATGGTATGATCATATTTGAACAGGATCTGGGGAATATGTTTCAGCCTTATCCTTTTACCGATCTCCCTTTGAATAAATCCCTTTGCCCTCTCCAGACCCTGCTGGCTTTCCTTCCGTTCCTTCTCGCTTCCTAACACCGAATAAAAAACCTTTGCATACCTCAAGTCATCTGTCAGCTCGACGTCGGTTATGGTGATAAAGCCAAGCTTGGGATCTTTTAAAATCAAGAGAACTATTTCCGAGATCTCCCTCTTCATCTGGTCCCCCACCCGCGAAGATCTTTTGGGCTGCATTTTTAATATATCTCCATCGAATAATCCAGAACGACTATCCCGCCTTCCCTTTGCAGATGTTCTATTAGCTTGGAGAGAATCTGGTTGACGAATTTCGCATCGTTAGCAACTGTTGCTACCCCTAAGGTCGCCCTCTGCCACAGGTCGTTGTTCCCCACCTCTGCCAAGGAGACGTTAAACCGATTCTTCATCCGGTCCTTAATGCCTTTTAAGATCTGCCTTTTGCTTTTCAAAGAACCGCTTTCCGGCAGATGAAGTTCGATCGTGCAAACGCCAACCACCATATTCTGGAGATCTATTCCTGTAACTTGCGGGCTAATTCGGTTATTTGGTAAGCCTCAATGATGTCGCCGACTTTGAGGTCATTGAAATTTTCTATTTTTACTCCGCATTCGAAACCGGAGCTAACTTCTTTCACATCCTCTTTGAATCTTTTCAGGGAGGAGATATTTCCTTCGTAAATGCTGATCCCATCACGGATAATTCTCACCCTGTCAGCCCTTTTTATAATACCGGATTGCACGTAGAGCCCGGCGACCTGACCGACTTTGGAGATTTTGAAAACGTTTCTGACCTCTGAAACTCCGGAGACCTGCTCCTGTTTTTCCGGCTCCAAAAGTCCCTCTAACAAGCTTTTTATCTCTCTTTCAGCATCGTATATTATGTCATAAAGCTTTATTACTATTTTTTCCCTCTGGGCAATTTCCCTGGCTCTTAAATCCGGGTGAACGTGAAAACCAATGATTACAGCCTTGGAGGCTAAAGCCAGGAGCACATCGCTTTCATTTATGGCACCAATTCCGGTGTGAATAACTCTTAGTTTAACCTCCTGAGCAGGAATTCTATTCAGGGTATCGGTCAGAGCTTCGACTGAACCATCCACGTCCCCCTTAATGATTAACTTTAACTCTTTGGCCTTACCCTCTGCTATCTGGTCATATACCGAGCCTAAGCCAGCTCTTTCCAGAGATCTATATTCCTGTTCCCGTTTGAGCCGTGCTCTACGGTTGCTTATCTCCCTGGCTTCCTGTTCGGTCTCAGTCACCATGAAGGAATCTCCTGCCTGCGGAACTCCGGAAGACCCCAGAACCTGCACCGGTGTCGAGGGACCTGCTGCTTTCAGATAATTACCCCTCTCGTCTAACATTGCCCGGACTCTTCCATAATGGGATCCGGTCACAAAGATATCACCTATGTTCAGAGTGCCCTTCTGGATCAGAACCGTGGCAGTAGGCCCCCTGCCCCGATCCAGTCTGGATTCTATTACTATTCCGGAAGCATTCTTATCTGGATCGGTTTTCAGCTCCAGCATCTCAGCCTGCAGAAGTATCATCTCCAGGAGATGTTCCACTCCATTGCCGGTCTTGGCTGAGATTTCACATATAACCGTTTTACCGCCCCATTCCTCGGGAACCAGGCCGTATTTGGAGATCTGATGCTTGATCGGTTCTGCATCAGCACTGGGCAAATCCATTTTGTTGATGGCTACAATAATCGGCACCCCAGCTGCCTTGGCATGATCGATTGCCTCGATAGTCTGGGGCATTACTGCGTCATCCGCAGCTATCACCAGAACGACTATATCCGTTACCTGGGCACCCCTGGCGCGCATTGCCGTAAAAGCCTCGTGACCGGGAGTATCTAAAAAGGTTATCCTTCCCTTGGGCAGCACGACTTCATAGGCGCCTATATGTTGGGTGATTCCTCCGAATTCCCCGGCGATGATGTTGCTCTTGCGAATGTAATCCAGAAGCGAAGTTTTACCGTGATCCACATGTCCCATGATCGTGACAACCGGAGCACGGGGTTTTAAGTTCTCGGCCTCTTCAGCCTCCTCTTCCTCCACTACCCCGATCTCTTTTAGCTCCTCCACCTCGAATTCAAATTCCAGTGCTATGGTTTCCAGGGTATCCAGATCCAGCCTCTGGTTGATACTGGCAACAAAACCAAGTTCCAGGCATTTGCTGATCACCTCTGAGGGTTTAACACCCATGAGATTGGCCAGCTCAGCCACCGACATATATTCGGTTACCTGGATTTTCTTTGTCGCCTCTTCTCCTTCGCCTGTCTCCTCCTTATCTTTTTTTCTGTATTTTTTAAGCTTCTTCAAAGTGTCAAATTGAGCCAGGGTCTTTTTTACGCTGGCTTCTACTTCTTTGGGATTTACCTGTCTTTCTGGTTTCCCCTTTTTAAATCTTCCTTTTTTCTTTTTTTCAAAGGTCAAAAGATCATCTTTGCTTTTGACGCTCAGGTCTCTGAATTTAAGCTTGTCTTTAGCACTTTCTCTAAAACTCTCCACCCGGTGCCGTTCTTCTTCTAATTTCTCCCTTTCTTCCAGTTTTTTCTTCTTGAGGTCATCCTCTTTCTTGAGCTCTTCTTTTTCCTTTTTGAACTTATCCTCGATCGCTTTCAAGGCCATCTCTTCGACCACGCTCATATGGCTTTTTATGGAGAAACCCAGGTCCTTCAGCATCGAAAGAAGTGCATCGCTGGAAATATTGTAATCTTTGGCTACTTGATAAACCCTTTTATTACTCAATCTTTTCACTCCCTTTATTTTTAGCTCCAGCTTTGGCAGGGGTAAGATATGCTTTGGCCGCCTCTATTAAGCTGCTTGCCTTTTTCTCCCCTATTCCCTCGATCTTGGTCAAATCCTCTAGCCTTGCTTTTGCCAGAGCCTGAATGCTGTCGATTCCGGCTGATGCTAACTTTTCCCTCAACTTGTCACCCACTCCCTGAAGTTCAGTGACCACGATCTCAGGACCAGTTTCTACCTTTTTCTGAGTCCTGTAATCAGCCTCGCTCAATATGTTTATTCTCCAGCCGGTAAGTTTGGAAGCTAATTTTGCATTCTGACCGTTTTTCCCGATGGCTAAGGAAAGCATGTCCTCTTCTACTACCGCAGTCATACTTTTCTCTTCGGGAAAGACATCAAGCTTGACGATTTTGGCCGGAGCCAGGGCTCTGGTCACAAAAGTTTCCGGCACCGCACTCCAGGGAACGATATCGATCCTCTCATTGGAAAGCTCTCTGACTATACTCTGGACCCGTGCTCCTTTTACTCCCACACAGGCTCCCACCGGATCGATCCGGTCATCAATGGAGCTAACCGCAATTTTGGAGCGTTCGCCAGGCTCTCTGGCTACAGCTTTGATTTCGATTATCTTCTCGTATATTTCCGGGACTTCCAGCTCGAATAGCCTGATCAGAAGTCCGGGATTGGTCCTGGACAAGGTAATCAAGGGGCCTTTGGCGCTTTTTTCGACGTTCAGTATGAATGCGCGAATCCGGTCTCCCTGCCTGTATTTCTCCTTCTGGATCTGCTCTTTTGGAGGAATAATCGCTTCAGCTTTTCCCAGGTTTACCAGAAGATGACCTTTTTCCACCTGCTGGACTGAGCCGGTTACCAGCTCGCCTACCCGGTCTTTATACTCCTCGAAGATTTTCTCTCGTTCTGCTTCCCTGACCTTCTGGATCAGTATCTGCTTTGCGGTCATGATGGCATTCCGGCCGAACTCCTCGAACCCGATCGGAATATTCACTTCCTGATCCAGTTTGGCTTTCTCCTCGATTTTCCTGGCCTCGGATAAAGAAATCTCCAAATATGGATCAGTCACTTCTTTCACGATCTTCTTGACCACATACATCTTAATCTCCCCGGTTTTCAAATCCACGGACACCTTGAGATTATCCGCATTTCCGAACTTCTTTTTAGCGGCTAAAATCAGGCTGGCTTCCAGGGTCGAGATCATGTAATCCATATCGATGTTCTTATCCTTGGTGATCTGCTGCAGCGCTTCCAAAATCTCATTGCTCATTAAAAAATACTCCTTTTAAATAATTATTCTACCTTTATCTATCCTGTCCCAGGGTATTGTTTCCACTTTGTCCTCCAAAGCCAGAACCACATCGTTCTCCCGAACTTCGATTATCTCTCCTTCGACTTCCCCTTTTTGGTCTAGTGGAGATTTAAGATTGATCCTTACCCGATCCCCGATTTTTCGTCTGAAATCATCCAGGCTTAAAAGAGGCCTATCCAGACCAGGTGAGGAAACCTCCAGGGTGTAGCGACCCTGAATCAGGTCTTCGGTATCCAGATAGTCGGAGAGGCTTCTGCTCAAACTGGCACATTCCTCCACATTGACTCCTCCAACTTTATCCACGAAAATTCTTAAGATGTAGTGAGGTGGTTTGCCCACCAAATCCAGCTCGACCAGCTCAAGACCTCCCTCCTCTATCAGAGGGAGGAGCTTTTGTTTCAATGCCTCTTCGATCTCAGGCAAAAAGTTTAACCCTCGGAACAAATTAATACGCTTTTAATCCTTTAATCCTTTGAGCTTTCGATACTTAAAAGAGTGGGGGGAAACCCACTCTGCAGACAATATAACTGCCCTTAATTTAAAAAGCAAATGTTTTTTAATTCTTCTGACCCTTCTTACTGAGAGGCTCGATTTCGGACAGGATTTTGAGGAAACCTTCCAATACCTCGTCTTTTCTCAAAGAAACCGCTGTCTTGCTTCCTCTGATTTTCAGTTCCACCTTGCCTTCTTTAAGACTTTTTTCTCCGATCGTAATTCTCAGGGGGATTCCGATCAGGTCAGCATCGTTGAATTTGACCCCAGCCCGTTCGTTTCTGTCGTCCAGCAGAACCTCCAGATTCTTATCCAGCATTTTATGATAGATCTCAAGAGCAGCTTCCTTTTGTTTCTCATCCTGCATATTCACCGGCACTATCTCGGCTAAATAGGGTGCTATAGGCACAGGCCAGATGATACCGGCTTCGTCATGAAATTTCTCGACTGCTGCCTGGGCTGTCCTGGTTATCCCCACTCCATATGAACCCATGATAAATAATTTCTCCTGCCCGTGTTCATCTACGAAAGTTGCATTTAGAGCTTCGCTGTATTTTGTTCCTAACATAAAAGTATTTCCGACCTCTATACCTTTGGCAGTTTTGAGCCTGCCCTTTTCGCATTTGGGGCAGATCTCATCCACGGCTGCACTTCGGATGTCATCCACTGCCTCCAGTTTAAAATCACGCTCCAGATTTACGTTTATCAGATGAAAACCATCTTCATTTGCACCGGTCACAAAATTGGTAAGTCTTAAAATCTCTTTGTCTCCAATGAGCTTCACGCCCTTCAATCCAACTGGACCGGCGTAACCGACCTGTGCTCTGGTGATGCTTTGAACAGTAGCCGCATCTGCCATCTCTAATTCCAGCGCCTTAAGATGATTCTTAAGCTTAACCTCATTGATCTGCCTATCTCCACGGATCAAAGCAGCGACTACCTCTCCGTCTGCTTTATAAAGTAAGGTCTTGACGAGTTTCCTGGCAGGGAGGTTGAGAAAACCGGTAACCTCTTCGATGGTTTTCATATTCGGGGTAGCTACTTTTTGCAGCGGCTTCTCGGCTTCTTTTACTTCTTGTTCAGCAGGCTCAAAGGACGTTGCTTTTTCTATATTGGCTGCATAGTCGCAGTTGTCACAGGTGAAAATGATGTTTTCTCCCCCCTCAGTATCTACCATGACCATAAATTCATGCGCAGCCTTTCCTCCCATCGCGCCAGTATCGGATTCGACCTTTTTGGTCTCCAGCCCGCACCTTTCGAAAATCTTGAAGTAGGCATCCACCATCTTCTGGTAGCTTACTTTAAGACCCTCCTCATCCACATCAAAGGTATAAGCATCCTTCATTATGAACTCGCGACCCCTCATCAGCCCGAACCTGGGCCTGATCTCATCCCTAAATTTAGTCTGGATCTGATAAAGATTCAAAGGAAGCTGGCGGTAAGACCTCAGTTCACCTTTCACCAGACTAGTCACAACTTCCTCGTGCGTTCCTCCGAGAACCATATCCCTCAGATGTCTGTCCTTCATCCTCATCAGCTCTTTTCCGACGGTATCCCATCTTCCGGTAGCCATCCAGAGCTCAGCGGGATGCAAAACCGGCATCAAAATCTCCTGAGCACCAGCCCGGTCCATCTCCTCCCTGACTATCCGGGTGATTTTCAACAGGACTCTCTGCATCAGGGGGAGATAGTTATAGACTCCTGCGGCTAATTTGCGGATATAACCAGCCCTGACCAGAAGCTTATGCGATATGATTTCCGCTTCAGCAGGGTCTTCCCTTAAAGTCGGTATGTATGTCTCACTCCATTTCATAATTTCGCGACTCGCTGTTTGCTATCGGTCTTGCTTTTCTTTTTTTTGTTTTTTCCAACCACTGACCACTAACTACTAACCATTGTTTTTACTACCCCTGACCCGACTTGAACGGGTGCTCGCGGCTCCGGAGGCCGCTGCTCTATCCAACTGAGCTACAGGGGCAGAAAAAAAAGTCTAAAGTCGTAGGCTATAGTCTTAAGGCCTTTTGCTGCTTGCCACCTGCTGCAAGCTACTAGCTCTGCCTTGATATTCCCTTGCTCCAGGTGTAGTATGCCGTAACTTCCACCCGATTGGGAGAAATTTCCTGACAGACTTCCTGGATTGAAAAAAAGAGTACTGCCTTCTCTCAGATTACAGGGAGAATGAGCATGTCCAAAAATTATCAGATCAAGCTTCTCCCTGAATTCTCCTTTGATTCTCTGGACTAAATCAAAAGGCGAGCCAAAACCGTGGATCAGTCCAATTCTAAAGCCTGAAAGCTCGAATATCTTTTTCGAAGGTAGAATCTCTTTAATCTCAGGACAATCCATATTGCCGCAAACTGCATGGAGAGTAGCCAATCCTTTTAACTCTCGCAGTACTTTTAGAGCGGTAAAATCCCCTGCATGGATGATAATGTCATCTTCTTTTACTCTATCAATAAATTCCGCGGGGAATCTGGACATCCTTTTCGGCATATGGGTGTCCGAGATAACATAAATCATTATCTGAGTTTCTTTTTATGGCGATCCCTTCTAAGTCTTTTTTTACGCTTGTGGGTTTTTATTTTCTGTCTTTTCCTTTTCCTTCCGCTGGGCATTATTCCTCCTTTCTATTTCTGCTGTATTATAAGCTCTTTGAATTCATTCGAAGGCTTGAAAACCGGAACTTTTCTGTCCGGCACAGGTACTTCCTCTCCGGTTCTCGGATTGCGGGCTTTTCTGGCTTTGCGGGATTTAATCTTGAAGGTCCCGAACCCGCGGATCTCCAGATTATGCCCTTCTTTCATTGCGTTCTTCACCGCATCCAGGAAGTTGTCTACCACCACAGCCACGTCGGTCCTGGTCAACCCGGTCTTCTCTACGATTTTTTCGACCAAATCTGCTTTGGTCATTTCACACCTCCTTTAGGACTTTATGTTTTAATTGCAGCTGTTACAATTTTTCGTGCTACAGTTGGAGCAGGAAGGCCCGGTAGAGGAAACGAATTTCCCTTTGGAGGAAAATCCAAAAACCGAAAAAATCCTTTCCCCTTCTCCTCCGCAGCTGGGACAGGCAATTTCCTCCCTCTTGTTCGATACTAAAACCTCGAATCTCCTTTTGCATTTCCTGCAGATGTACTCAAAAATAGGCATATCTATTGCTCTCCTGAAATCAACTATATATACGGGAATTCATTATCTGAAAATATACTGAAGCTTAGGCAAAAGGTTCTCGTTGCTTCTGATATCAGTGATGGATTTAAAGGTCGAGCCAACGATATCGAATAGGGACACCTTCTTCGGTCTTTCCCGGATGATTCTGGGGACCCCTTCTATGTCTCCCATTTTTCCCGCAATCTTTATTGCATCCTCGATATCTCCCAGCTCATCCACCAGGCCCAGATCTTTAGCCTGCCTGCCAGTGTAAACCCTGCCATCTGCCAGCTCCAGGATTTTTTCTTTATCCATTCCCCTGCCTTGAGCTACTGCATCCACGAACTGATTATAGGTATCATCGATCACCGACTGGAGAAGATCCCTTTCCTCCTGAGTCATGGGCCTGAAGGACGTCCCTACTTCCTTCAGCTCGCCCCTTTTTACTACTTCGAATTTCACTCCGATTTTCTTGAACAGCTCCTGCACCATAGGAAATTCGAAAATCACTCCGATGCTTCCAGTCAGGGTTCCCGGATTGGCAACGATGGTGTCAGCAGAGCAGGCGATATAGTATCCGCCTGATGCACCAAGACTTCGCATAGATGCTACTACCTTTTTACCAGCTTTTTTGGTTTTGAGAACTTCCTCGTAGATTTCCTGGGAAGGAACTACCGCTCCTCCGGGACTGTCTATATCCAAAACTATTGCCGGAATAGAGGAATCCTTGGAGTATTTTTTAAGCTGTCTGATTACTTCATCGGAACTGCCTATGGTTCCGTAAATTTCGATTATTGCAACTTTCGGACCAAGATTATACAGGCTGGTTCCCTCCTCTACTACCGAGATTCCAGTCAGGCCGATCAGGATGATAACCAGGAAAAATAAAAAACTTAAGCCGATTATCACTCCTATGATTATGTCGCTTTTTTTCGCCATTTATTTTCCTTAGAAAGTGTTTATAATTTTATTTGACCTTGAAAATCTTGATGATATCTCCAGCTTGAATATGAGACGGGTCCGAAAGGCTGTTCCATTCCAAAATCTTCTCAATGGATACTCTGAAATTGTTGGCTATACTCCATAAGGTTTCTCCCCTCCTTACCTTATGAATGACCATTTCCCGATCTGCACCTGCCTGAGCTTTAGCCGGAACCCTGACAGTATCCCCAGCCTTGATCTCATCGCTATCCCTGATTCCATTCGCCTGCTTTAGAGTCGAGACGTCGGTGTTGAACTTGTCTGCTATCTCTGTCAGGGTATCACCAGGTCTTACCTGATAGTTCTGGCTTTCCCTTTTAGCCTGGCCCTGCGAAGCCAGGACTCTGTTCCCACGACCGTTGCTATCCGCATTCTGCTTTTTAGCTGATTCCTTGCTGTCTTCCTGAGAATCTATATAACCTGGTATCTTAAGATAATCTCCAGGATAGATTCGATATTTCTTAGAAAGGGAGTTTGCCTGTAAAATATCGAAGGGCGAGACCCCATATTTCTTTGCAATTGAAGAAACCGTCTCTCCTTTTTTCACCCGGTGCATGGCATAGAGCTTTTTGGCTGGCAGCTCTGAATAGCTCCTGGAAAAGAACTCTTTGGTTCCCGTCGGTATTCTTAAAGGATAGTTTGAATATTGTGGAGGAGTAACATCTCTTAACAATTCAGGATTCAGGTCTCTTAGAACGTCCAGGGAAACATTCAAAATATCTGCCACGGTTTTCAAATCCAGCGGCCTGTCGACCTGTACGGTATCGAACTCCAATGGCTTATCGTATTCCACATCAAAACCATATTTCTGCGGGTCTTTTGCTATGATAGTAGCAGCCATATAAAGGGGAACATAATCATAGGTCTGTTTTCGTAAGTTCAGCTCCCAGTAATTGTCGGTTTTGGATCTTTTAATCCTCCGGCTGAGGCTTCCTTCACCACAATTATATGCTGCCAGTGCTAAGTGCCAGGAGCCAAAGTCATTGTAAAGTTTAGACAGGTAATCGCAAGCCGCGTAAGTTGCTTTAATAAAATCCTTCTTTTCGTCATACCACCAGTTGCTTTTCAGGCCATATAATCTTCCGGTTGACGGGATGAACTGCCACATTCCAACCGCATTTGCCCAGGAACGAGCTTTTGGACTGAAACCGCTCTCGATCATAGGAAGATATGCCAGATCCATAGGCAAATTCCTTTCTTTCAGAATCTGCTTGATCAGATTAAGATACTTTCCTGACCTGAAAAGATACAGCTCGAACCTTTCCCGGCTTACTGTCTGCAGGTAAAGAATGGCATCCTCCACCCTCTGGTTCCACTCTATAGGCATGTCGTAGGTAATAGACGTATCAGGTGCGCTCACTGCAACCTGGGTAGAATCCCTTAATTTCTGGAAGTCCTGGATGTTGTCGAACTTCTCCCAGAAAGAGGATATAGAACCTGCGCTGTCCAGTGTTCCCAGGGATAGAAGTGTAATCTTATAATCTGTTGCTATCTCGTGAAGTAGCCGGTTATATTTATCGATGTTTTTGGAATGCAGTTCGTCCCCCAAATCTATGCTTCCGAGAACATCCAGCGCTTTCTCGAAATGGGATTGAGCGACCAGCCAATCTGCTTGTTGATTCGCTTCGACTCCTGCTGCGTAATAAGTCTCAGCTTCCTTCAGCTCTTCGGAAATGAGCTTTTCGTAGACTGCAGTCGAATCTTCCTGCGAAGTTACCTTCGGCTGAGGTGGTGGATAATTATTCTGAACCTGGGGCATTATCGCCTGCCTGGAGCAGCCGCTAAAAAGACCGTTTAGGCCGATGATGAGCCCGAAAAAGGTTATAAACAAAAAAAACTTTTTCACGTTTTTTTTCATCTCTCTCTCCCCTTTTGTCTAACTCGTTGATATATAAATCAATGCATAAATCTTGTCAAGGCTTTTTTTATTTTTTTAACCCCCACTTTCAAAAAAACTCAAAATCTCGTCTCTCAGGTTATCTTTTTCTGCATCCATCCAGGAAATTCCTTGCTCTTTTTTGAACCAGGTTATCTGTCTTTTTGCATAGTGTCTGGTTCCTAATTTTATGTTTTCTTTCGCTTGTTTCAAGGACATTCCCCCATCTAAATATTGAAAGATTTCCTTATACCCGAAAGTCCTCAAAGGAGTAAACCTCAAATCATATCCCTTCTCCTTCAGATTTTTGACCTCTTCCACCAGCCCGTCTTTAATCATCTGCTCGACTCTCTGCTCGATTCTCTGATACAATTTTTCTCGGTCTAATTCAAGTCCGATCTTGACATAATTATATTCCCCTGGCGGGTACTCTCCTTTTTTCTGCAGTTCAGAAATCTTTTTCCCGGTTAGTTCGTAAACCTCTAATGCTCTGATTATTCTCACCAGATTATGCGGGCCTATTTTTTTTGCCGCCTCCGGATCTTTCCTCTCCAGTTCTTTATAAAGAGACTCGACACCAGATTTTTCAGCTTTTACTTTCAACTTAGACCTTAGTTTCTCATCTTTACCTGGACCCTTGAATATTCCTTTGAACAATGCTCTCAAGTAAAGTCCTGAACCTCCAATTAC
>DATKKH010000131.1:0-7416 GCA_035543035.1 Terriglobales bacterium
AGTTTTATCCAAAGCCTTAGAACAGAACCAGTATGATATCATCCTGACCGGAAAACAGGCAGTGGATTTAGACTGCTCCCAGGTCTATGCAGGTGTAGCTGAATTTTTGAGCCTGCCTTATGTCTCAGTCGTCGTGGGGCTGGAGCTATTTCCTGACCAGAAAAAAGCTGTGGCAAAAAGGGAGACCGAGGGCGGGGAAAAAGAGCTAATTGAAGTTTCGCTCCCTGCAGTTTTTGCCTGCCAGAAGGATTTGAATACTCCTCGATATGCTTCGCTTCCAGGGATTATGAAGGCAAAGAAAAAGGAAATTAAAAAGTTAGGACTGGCCGAGTTGTGCATTAATCCGGAGCATGTTGGAGCCAAGGGGGCAAAACTCAAAAAGGGGAAATACTCCTTACCTCCCCAGAGAAAAGCCGGAATAAAAATAGAAGGGGAGATTCCTGAAGCGACTGCCAAGCTGGTCAAACTTTTAAGAGAAGAAGCCAAGATCATCTAAAGGAGAATAAAAATGCCGGGAACATGGATTTTAGCTGAACATAAAGAAGGAAAGTTAAAGAAGATTACCTATGAGCTTTTAAGCCTGGGCAAAAAACTCAAGAGCAAATCCGGAGAGGAGCTCTGTGCCCTGCTTTTAGGCTCAGGTATTGAGAATCTGGCTGATCAACTGGGACCTTATGGTGCGGACAAAGTCTATTATTTGGAAGATGAAGTCCTGAAAAACTACATCAACGAAAGTTACTCCAAGGCGATCGTTGATTTAGTCAAGTCGCAAGACCCCACAGTTTTTTTGGGAGGGGCAACTGCCTCGGGCAAGGATTTGTTCTCCAGGGTTGCTGTTCGCCTAGGCACGGGACTGGCAACAGACTGCACAAATATCGATCTGGATAATAATCTTTTGAAAATCACCAGGCCAATTTATGCCGGCAAGGTTTTGATGGAGGCGACCATCCCCCAGGCAAAGCCTCAGATGGCAACTCTCAGGCCGAATCTGGTCGAGATTTTGCCAGTGGACAATTCAAAGAAAGCTGAAGTGATCAAGGTCAAACCTGAGCTGAAAAAAGATGATTTGAAATCGTTTCTCAAGGAGATTTTAAAAGGGGAGAGCAAGAAAATAGATTTGACTGAAGCCAAGATCATCGTCTCCGGCGGCAGGGCGATGAAGGACAAGGATAATTTCAAAATCTTAGAGGAATTAGCTGATGCTTTTGGAGAGGGGACGGCTATTGGTGCTTCCAGGGCCGCGGTCGATTCAGGTTTTGCACCGCATGATATTCAGGTAGGGCAGACCGGAAAAGTAGTCAACCCGACGCTTTACATCGCCTGCGGGATCTCCGGCTCGATTCAGCATTTAGCCGGGATGGCAACTTCGAAATATATCGTGGCTATAAACAAAGACCCGGAAGCGCCTATCTTTCAAAAAGCAGATTACGGAATCGTCGGAGACCTTTTCCAGGTAGTCCCGATTTTGACCCAGGAAGTAAAAAAGCTTAAATCCGAAGGCTGAGATGGAAATAACCAGAGAGATATTCTGGAATATCGGAAATGTCAGAATCCTGATTTACCTTCTGGGCTTGGTTCCGATTATCGTCTTAGTTTTTGGATTATGGAAAAGAATCAAACTCTGGAGATTAGGGAAAAAAGATAACAGATCTGACCATGTCTGGCACAGAATAAAATCGACTCTTTCCTATGGAATCATTCAGATCAGGACACTGGAGAAGGCTTATCCCGGCTTGATGCATCTTTTGATTTTCTGGGGATTTGCCATTCTATTCCTCGGAACTTTGATAATCGCTTTTCAGGAAGATGTAACCTTACTTTTTTTCAATTATAATTTCTTCCACGGGGGATTTTATCTTTCATACTCTTTCATCCTAGACCTTTTCGGGCTTTTAGCCATAATCGGAATCCTCTTTGCCTTATTCCGCAGGTTTTTTCTCCGCCCGGAAAGCTTAGATAACAAATCAGAAGATTTTTTTGCTTTATACTGGTTCTTAGTCGTTCTGGTGACAGGCTATATAGTCGAGGGCTTTAGAATTGCCGCCACCAGACCTGATTTCGAAAAATGGTCTTTTGCCGGCTGGCAGATTGCTTCATGGATAGACGTTTTTAAATTAGACCTAAACACCCTTAAGATATTTCACCGGTTAAGCTGGTGGGCTCATGCTTTTCTTTCGCTTGGTTTCATCGGCTATCTTGCCTATTCCAAGTTTCTACACGTCTTCTCCTCCCCTTTGAGCATATACTTCCGGAACTTTGATCCGATTGGAATGATCAAGCCGATTCCGGATCTGGAAAATCAGGAGACCTTTGGAGTCTCCAAGCTGGAAGAGTTCACCTGGAAAGACCTTTTAGACACAGATGCCTGCACCAAGTGCGGAAGGTGTCAGGACAACTGTCCTGCCTGGCAGTCTTCAAAACCGCTTTCTCCTAAAAAGGTCATCCTTGATATGAAAGCTCATCTCAATGAAAAAGGGAGTCTGCTTCTCCAGAAAAAAGAGATGAATCCGGAAAAGAATCTGATTGGTCAAGTGATTTTGGAAGACGAGCTCTGGGCTTGCACTACTTGCGGAGCCTGTATGCGGGTCTGTCCGGTCTTGATTGAGCATATCCCTAAGATAATCGAGATGAGAAGAAATTTAGTTTTAATGGAGAGCAAGTTTCCTTCTGAAGTTTCTCTATTTTTCAAAAATTTAGAGAATAATTATAATCCCTGGGCAATCGGTTTTGCCATCAGAGCTGACTGGGCAAAGGGTTTGAACGTAAGGCTGTTTTCAGAAAACAAGGATATCGAATATCTCTACTTTGTCGGATGTGCCAGTTCATTTGATGAGCGGGCAAAGAAAATCTCCAGGGCGCTGGTAAACATCTTGAACCAGGCTGGCATAAACTTCGGTATCTTAGGCACAGAGGAATTCTGTTGCGGTGACCATGCGCGCAGAATAGGAAATGAATATCTTGCCCAGATTCTGATTCAGCAGAATATCGAGACTTTCAAAAAATATAATATCAAGAAAATGATTGTATCCTGCCCGCACGGATACAACATTTTCAAGAACGAGTATCCATTATCCGGATACAAATTAGAGGTCGTCCACCATTCTGAATTAATCTTCGATTTAATCAGCAAAGGAAAACTGAATATTGCAAAAAATCACGATTCTCCTGTAACCTATCATGATTCCTGTGTTCTCGGACGGTATAACGGTATATATGAAACACCGAGAAGTGTCCTAAAAGATATTGGCTCAAATCTGAAGGAAATGGAGCGTTCCAGGTACAAAGGGTTCTGCTGTGGTGCTGGTGGAGGAAGGATGTGGATGGAGGAAAAATTGGGACAGCGAATAAACCAGATAAGAGTTGAGCAGGCTCAAAAAACGGGAGCGGGAATAATAGCCACTGCCTGTCCTTACTGCCTGACAATGCTTTCGGACGGAATCAAAGAGAGGGAGATAAAAGACCTCCAGGCGTATGATTTAGCTGAGTTAGTGGAACAATCTTTGAATAAATGAGATGATCCTGAAAGACTATAAATTTTATGATCTACTCTCTTCGGATTTTGACCTGATGGTCTCCTGGGAGAAAAGATTAAAAAATGAAGCTCCTTTTTTTCTGAAACTTTTTGAGCAAAACAAAGTCAAAAAAATCCTGGATTTAGCCTGTGGCACTGGTCATCACTCGATTTTTTTTGCCAAATCTGGATATGAGGTTACAGGGGTCGATTTAAGTCAAAAGATTTTGGAAATTGCCAGGAAAAATGCAAAAGGTATTTCTGGAGTTAGATTCACATGTGCAGGGTTTCTGGATATTTATCCCAAGCTGAAAGACAGATTCGATGCGGTGATCTGTCTGGGGAATTCGCTTCCTCATTTATTGAGTAAGAAAGATTTGAAGAAAACTCTGCAAAATATATATAATCTCCTCAATCCAGGAGGGATATTTATCTTTCAGAACAGGAACTATGATAAAATCCTGAGGAAAAAAATAAGGTTTATGGCTCCGAATATTGCAGAGACACAAGATGGCAAGGTGGTTTTCATCAGGCTGCTCGATTTTCTAAAAGACAAGGTGATATTTAATCTGGTTACTTTCAGGCAGAACCAGGGGAAGTGGAGCTTTCAAACAAAATCGACCGTTTTGCGTCCAATATTGAGAAAAGAGATACAAAATCTTCTGATTGGGCAGGGTTTCAAAGAATCAAAATTCTTTGGAAATTACAATTTTTCCCCTTTTAGAAGTCCAGCTTCAGAAGACCTTATAGTGTTAGCCAAAAAATAGACCCATTTGGGTTAAAGGAGAACAAAATGACAGAGGAAAAAAAGATCTCCAAAGAGATGTCGTTTGGCGAGGTTTTAAGAAAATATCCCCAGACCGTAAAGATCTTCTTTATGTACGGGATGCACTGTTTCGGGTGTGCCATAGCCGAGGATGAGACCATCGAGCAGGGAGCTTTAGCTCACGGTGTTTCGCCGGACGAATTAGTGAATGATTTAAACAAAGCATTGACAGAAGAAGTAAAAGAAAAGAATGAGTAACGATCAGAAAATAGTCGAGGAGATACTCAAGCTCAAAAAAGAGCGTAAGGCTATAATCTTGGCTCATAATTACCAGGCACCTGAGGTGCAGGATATAGCAGATTTCTCAGGCGATTCACTGGGCTTGAGCCAGGAAGCTGCCAAAACAGAGGCGGAGATAATCATATTCTGCGGAGTTCACTTTATGGCAGAGACTGCGGCCATTCTTTGCCCGGATAAAACCGTTCTGATGCCGGATTTAAATGCCGGCTGTCCGATGGCAAATATGATAACCTTAAGACAGCTTAAGGAGCTCAAAAAGAAACATCCACAGGCTGTAGTGGTAACCTATGTAAATTCCAAAGCCGAGATAAAAGCCGAAAGCGATTATTGCTGCACCTCTTCCAATGCGATCAAAGTCGTCCAGACAATCCCTGCAGATAAGGAGATCATATTCATTCCGGATAAATATTTAGGTAGTTACGTTGCTTCCCAGACCAAAAGGGAGCTTATTCTTTGGCAGGGTTACTGCCCGACTCACGCCAGGATTTTACCTGAGGATATCTTGAAAAAGAAAGCCTTATATCCAAAAGCCGAAGTTTTAGTTCATCCTGAGTGCATACCTGAGGTAATCGCCATGGCAGATAAGGTGCTCTCCACTACCGGTATATGCAAGTATGCTAAGGAATCCAAATCCGAGGAGTTCATCATCGGAACCGAGATAGGGATTTTGCACAAGCTCAAAAAAGAAAATCCGGAGAAAAGATTTTATCCTGCCTCAGAGCTGGCCGACTGCCCGAATATGAAGCTGAATAACCTGGAGAAGATTTTGTGGTCTCTGCAGGATTTAGTCTATAAAGTCGAAATCCCAGAGCAGATCGCCCGCAAAGCCAAAAGGTCGATCGACCGGATGCTGGAGATGGTGTAAAAAAGAATTAATTTTTGAAAACCAGGGTGGAGTTGCTCTCCACCTTTTTAGTTTTGGGATATGCCTATGCCAGAACTGCCCGAAGTCGAAACAGTAGTCCGGGGATTAAGAAAAACTGTTTTAGGGAAGAAAATCAAAAGCCTGAAAATTTATCCTTCCCGGATTCTACACAGTCCCGCCGAGTCCTTAAGGAGAAATCTGCTCCAACAGAGAATTCGGGAAATCAATCGCAGGGGGAAAAATATAATCCTAAAGCTGTCCAATGGAGACCTGCTCTTGATTCATTTAGGAATGACCGGGAATCTGGTATATATGAACGGATCGATTCCAATGGGAAAGCATGACCACATAGACCTGGAGTTCTCTGACAGGACTCATCTTAGATACAGCGATATCAGAAAATTCGGCAGGTTCAAACTGATTAAATCGTCTCAAGTCACTAAAGAAGGTGTTCTGAAAAAGTTAGGTCCAGAGCCGTTGGAGATTTCCAGAGATGACTTTGTTAAGCTTCTGCAGGGGAAAAAGGGGCGAATAAAATCGGTTCTGATGAATCAATCTATTATTGCGGGGATTGGAAATATCTATGCAGATGAGGTTTTATTCGAGGCAAAGATCCATCCCCTGCAAATGGTATCTGATCTCAGCCGGAACAAGTTGATGAAACTGCATTCAGCAATTCAGAAGATTTTAAAGAAAGCCATAAAGGCAGGCGGCTCCTCAGTTGATGACTATAGGGATGTGGATGGGAAGAAAGGTTTTTTCCAGTTCTATCATAAAGTCTATGGCAGAGCGGGAGAACCCTGTAAAAGATGCGGAACCAAAATCAGAAGGATAATTGTAAGCCAGCGCTCAACTCATTTCTGTCCGAGATGCCAAAGAGAACCTTGAAGGTTCGGGCTATGCATCAGACAAAAAAACACAGGGCGACCCAACGGGTCGCCCCTACATTTTTATATGGAGGTCTGATCCGCCTCCGGCGGACCGCTACATTTTTTTAAACTTCTTCTTTTTCCAGAAAGAGATTTCTCATCAGTTCGTCGATTTTCTCGATCCTGAAAGGTTTGGCCAGATATCCGTCTGCACCTTCGTTCAGGGCTTTGTCCTCCGGATAAGCATTAGAGTATCCGGTGATCATAATCACCGGAGTCTTGAGATTCTTCTCCTTGATCCTCTTCATCAGGGTTATCCCATCCATATGAGGCATCTTGATGTCGGTGATGATCAGATCAAATGGCTGCTCCTGCAGAAGCTCCCAGGCTTTTTCGCCATCCTCGGCTGCAAAGGGCAGATAATCCAGAGAGGAAAGGGTGTCGATGAGCATGTTTCTCAATATCTCATCATCATCGATCACCAGAATCCTTTTAAGAGAGGATTTTTTCTCAGGCTCCGGTCTTTTGTTCCCCATAAGATTCTGGATCGCCTCCTCGATCTTCCCGATGCGGAAGGGCTTGGCCAGAAATCCATCTGCTCCTTTCTGCAGTGCTTGTTCCATAGTGTAGTTGAAATTATATCCGGTTATAAGCAGGACCGGCAAAGACTGGTTTTTTGCCTTGATCGATTCCAGTAGAGAAAAACCGTTCATCCGGGGCAGTTTGATATCGGCTATTACCAGGTCCATCTTTTGCTGGTCCAAAAGGGCTAAAGCCTCTTCCCCATCCTTGGCTCCGAAGGTATTATACCCCAGCGCGGATAAAGTATCGATCATCAGCTGACGAACCTTTTCCTCGTCGTCCACGATCAAAACCTTCGTCCCTTGTTTCATACTGACCTCGAGTTTGTAGGTGTGAACTTAAGTCTCCATATCTTTTTATCGTATTTTTGGGGGATTACTTTAACCGTAGCTGCCCAATTTATTGGGCTAATTTAGGCTCGATAAATCGAGCAACTACAATCTTCTAAACATTGGTCGAACAGAGTGCCCGACCTATGAAGCGAGTTCCCTCTCCCCTTGCGGGAGAGGGTTAGGGTGAGGGG
>DATKKH010000132.1:0-3865 GCA_035543035.1 Terriglobales bacterium
AACTGAAGACCAAGTTCATTTCCAATGTATCGCATGACTTGAGGACTCCTCTTACCGCAATCAGATTTTCTGTGGACAATATGTTGTCCGGCGTTTGCGGGGATATTACTACTGAAAGCCGCAGATGTCTGCAGATGATCAAGGAGAGCACTTTACACTTTTCAAGAATGATAGAAAACCTTTTAATCCTGTCAACCAGCGAATCCGATAAAATAACTCTAAGCCGTGAAACACTCCGCTTAAGCCTGGTGCTGGATGAAGCCTGCAATATGATGGCTCCCCTGGCAGATAAGAAAGGAATAGATTTGGTCAAGGAGAAATGTGAAGACATAACAGTTTGTGCGGATAGACATTGTCTCTTACAGATTCTTCTTAATCTGATAGACAACGCTGTGAAATACTCACCTTCAGAAGGCAGAGTCTCTGTTTCCGCCAGAAAAATTGAGCCAGGAAGGCTGGTCGAGCTCTCTGTAGCTGATGACGGGGTTGGGATTTCTCCTGAAAATCTGGAAAAGATTTTCGAAAGATTTCATAAAATTTCAATTGCAGGAACAGTTGGAGAAAAGGGGTTGGGCATTGGGCTGGATATCGTCAAAAATTTAGTACATTTGCACGGAGGGGAGATAAAGGTAGAAAGCCCTGTCCCAGAGACTGGCAAGGGAGCAAAATTCAGCTTCACCCTGCCTCAAGGATGATTTAGTCAAAAGAAAATAAGATATGGCTCAGGAAAAAATCTTAATCGTAGATGATGACTCTCAGATAAGAACTCTACTCTCTGAAAGACTTAGATTTCACAAATACCGGGTTATAACTGCTGAGGATGGTCAGGAGGGACTGAATAAATTTAGAAGTGAAGGGGCCGACTTAGTGTTGCTAGACCTGATGATGCCGGAATTGGACGGAATAGAGACTCTGAATCTTTTGAAAAAAGAAGAACCTGAGGTTCTAGTGATAATGATGACCGCTTTTGGAACTATAGAAAAAACAGTCGAAGCGATGAGAAATGGGGCTTATGATTTTATCCCCAAGCCTTGCGAGCCGGAGCATATCCTTTTGACTATTGAGAAAGCTTTGGAAAGAAAAAATCTGGTTCGGGAGAAAGAATATCTGAAAGAAGAGGTGGATAGTCATTACGATATTGTATGGGGCGAGAGCCAAGAGATGAAAAAAGTCAGAGCGCTAATCGAGCAGGTAGCAAATACCAAATCCACTATTCTGATTCAGGGGGAAAGCGGTACAGGCAAGCAGGTGCTGGCAAGGGCTATCCATAATTTAAGCCCGAGGAAAGACAAACCATTTGTTTATGTAAACTGTGTGGCTTTATCCGAACAGCTTTTGGAAAGTGACCTTTTCGGGCATGAAAAAGGTGCATTCACAGGAGCTTACCAAAGGAAAAAAGGAAGGCTGGAAACAGCTCATACTGGAACAGTTTTTTTGGATGAGATCGGGGATATTACTCCGGTGATTCAGACCAAATTTCTGCATTTTCTGGAATCAGGCGAGTTTGAAAGAGTAGGAGGGACACAAACCTTGAAGGTCGATACCAGGATAATTGCAGCAACCAACCGGGATCTATCCAAAGCCTTAGAGGAGAAGAAATTCAGGGAGGATCTTTTCTTCCGCTTAAATGTGATTTCAGTCACTGTTCCTCCACTTCGCACCAGAAAAGAGGACATACCTGCATTGACAAATCATTTCTTGAAGAAGCTCAATCAGGAGTTGCAAAAAAAGATTACCTCAATAGAACCAACCACATTGGAGATATTTTTGAACTATCACTGGCCCGGAAATATCAGAGAATTGCAGAATATCTTGGAGCGTGCAGTGGTTTTATCCGCGAGACAATCGATTACTCCTGATCTGGTATTACCTCAATTGAGTCAAAGAGGGAAAGAGGAAATCTCTCCTGGAATCGAATTAGAGGAGGCTCTTAAAAAGTTCAAAAAAGAGTTTATCTCACGGACCCTCACTTTGACTAAGAATAATCAGTCCCAGGCTGCCAAAATACTTGGAATTCAGAGAACTTATCTGAACAGGTTAATTAAGGAACTGGGAATAATTCTGGAATAGGTTTGCAGAGACGCATCGAATGCGCCTCCGTATTTTTTTGTAGCGTCCGAGCTTGTCTCGGACTTTTTTTTGGGGAGGTCAGGCGCAGGACCCGACGCTACATTTTAGACCCACCTTGAGGCAAGACAGGTTTATCGATTTTTGTTAATTGGTGGAGCGTTTAAGTAAATGCCCCTACGTTATCCGCAATCATACATTCAGTCTAATCTTTCATAACATTTTACTCAAGAAGATTTCATCTGTTAATGTCATTTCCAGAAGAACCTCCCTCTTAACTCTCTAATAATCAGTTAATTACACAGATTCATTGCCTTTTTCCAGTCGCTTATTCCTGCTGGCATATCTATTGCAATTCCAGTTCAGCGAAAATTTTTAAAGGAGGAAGAAGATGAAAAAGTTAACGGTTCTTTTAGCAGGAGTAGTACTGAGTTTGAATCTGGTCCTGATGAGTTTCAATATCACCACAGCAGAAGAAAAAGATACTACCAATCAAGATGGCACCCTTTCAACTAAAGCGGAGAATAGTTTCTCCGCAGATGAGTTGATAAAGTATCACCACCTGACTCCAGACCTAACCCAGAGACGCGCTCCGGTTAAACCTGAAATGGTGATGGGCGAGCTGTTGCTGGGGGCTGGTGGCGCCATTGGTCTGGGTTTAGCAGGTGCAGGTTTAGGGTACAAAGTAACTTATAATGAAAGTGAAGGTGATTTTCTCAATTTCAGTGGACTTGGTGGGGCCATTGTAGGTTATGTAATTGCATCAAATCTGGGGTGTGCTCTGGGAGTGTACTTGATCGGAAGCTCCGGAGAAGATAGAGGTTCTTTTGGTGCAACTTTAGGAGGAAGCGCTATGGGTATGCTTCTTGGAGGTGGTTTAGCCTTAGCCATATCCAGAGGAGATAAAAGCGCTGACGATTCTCCTCTTCCTTATATAGCTATCCTCACTGCAAGCCAGGCAACCGGAGCAATAATTGCATTTAACGCTACCAGAGAGAAGAAGGAAGAGAAAAAGACAGGCGCATTACTCAACCTTAATAAAGGAAAATTATCCTTGGCTTTTCCAGAAATTAGCATCCATAAAAATTCAAGTAGTTACAAATTTAACCTCTTTCAAGCCAATTTTTAGAGAGGAGGGTTAAAATGAAACTCGGATTAAAGCTTTTGTCAACTTTAATGGTTCTGCCCCTGGTTATGGGGGTACATAAGCATCAATCAGATTCACTTTACACAGATCTTACAATAGGAGCAGGAGGAGGCTCTTACAGCAATTCCTTTTATACCCGCACCTATACTCCGGAATCAGGAACAGGCTGCGAAGGAAACGGAAGCGGGGGCTACTGGACCCCGCATGAAAACAGGGAGAAAATTAGCTACAAGGACGCTGGTATAGGTTTGGAGACGACGACTTCCAAAAATACCAAACTTGGTATACGAGTGGGCTATGTTACAGATACACGGATTAAGATTTATAACGAAACATACACTTCACAAAAGAAAACCAGTTATATCATCGACCCTTACGTCTCATTCGAATATGAAGGAATCGGGCTTGGAGCAGGCTTATTTTTTGCGACTGAAGGTTTGTATTATCCTTCATTTAAAAAGGATTCCTACAAGGAAGACTACTTTACTGGAAATGACAGGTCGAAAACAGTCCTGCCAAGTTTCCATCTGCGGTTAGGAGTTCCCAAATACCTTTATGCATCACTCAGTCACCTGGAGAATATCCCGGTCGTGTCCGGCGGAGGGTATGTCAACTACGGCATAGGAACAGAAGCAATTCCATATGTCTCCT
>DATKKH010000133.1:0-20747 GCA_035543035.1 Terriglobales bacterium
ACCGGTTTTATAGTTGGTAAGCAGTATGAGCACGGTGGTATTGCCAAGGACGGTGCCAAAATGGTGCATGCTGTAGCCAATGCAGACGTGCCTAAGTTCACCGTTATAGTAGGTGGTTCATACGGTGCCGGCAATTATGGAATGTGCGGCAGAGCTTATAATCCTCGTCTCTTATGGATGTGGCCCAATGCTAAAATCTGCGTTATGGGCGGGGATCAGGCGGCAAACGTCCTTTTGACAGTCCGAATGAGAGCTTTGGAGGCAAAAGGAATCAAGATGACCGAAGAAGAGCAGGAGAAATTCAAGGAACCGATTTTGAAAAAATATGAAGAAGAATCCAGCCCTTATTACAGCACTGCGCGAATATGGGATGATGGGATTGTTGACCCCATAGAGACCAGAACTGCCCTGGCTCTGGGTATTTCGATGTCTCTGAATTCTCCGATCCTTGAAACGAAGTATGGGATTTTCAGGATGTAAGAAAAATAAAGGAAGAAGGAATACGGAAAAAGGAAGACGAAAAACGTAGCGCGAGGCCGTCAAGGTCTTGAGACTTTCAGCCTCGCAATGCGACCCTGAAAGGGTTGCGCCACGACTAAGATTACTACCAATATGCCACCAGAATATCGAACCATCTCCTTCAAAATCGAAAATCAAATCGCCCGTATTTTTTTGAACCGTCCGGAGGTTCATAATGCCTTCAATGACGTGATGATTCTGGAGCTTTCAGAAGTATTCAGGAAAATCGGACAGGATGAAAAAGTCAGGATAGCGGTTCTTACGGGAAATGGACAGTCCTTTTGCGCAGGTGCGGATCTGAACTGGATGAAAAGGGTGGTCAATTTTTCCTATGAGGAAAATCTAAAAGAGTCCTTACAGCTGGCAGAGCTTTTTTATTTGATGTATACTTTACCCCAGCCAACTATCGCCCGAGTGAATGGAGCTGCCATTGGTGGAGGAGCAGGTCTTGTCGCGGTATGCGACATTGTCATCGCTTCGGACAAAGCTAAATTCAGCTTATCTGAGGTAAAATTAGGTTTAGTCCCAGCCTGTATCTCACCTTACGTTCTCAGAAGGGTAGGGGAAAGAGTTTCGCGAGAATTATTCCTGACCGGAGAGAGGATTGATGCTCAAAGAGCTCTCCAATTCGGCATGGCAAATCAGGTCGTGCCGGAGGAAAAACTGGATGAAGCGGTGAACGAAAGGATAAAACAGCTTCTCTCTTCAGGTCCAAGAGCTCTGGCTATGTGCAAGGATTTATTGCAGAAAGTTCCCTCGATGGGCTATGAAGAGTTCAAAAGATACACGGCTGAAGTTATCGCCAAAATGAGAATCAGCGAGGAAGGCCAGGAAGGGATGAATGCTTTCTTAGAAAAAAGAAACCCGAAATGGAGTCAAGAATAAAAAAGGGTTCAAAAGTTCAAGGTAAAGAAAAAACCGTGACCGTTGACCGTGACTCGTGACCGTAAGAATGTGGGAATAACGTTCCCTCTCCCTACGGGAGGGGGTTAGGGTGAGGTCGGACGTAGCGTGACCCTTTCAGGGTCGCATTGCGAGGCTGAAAGCCTCGCACTACGAAAAACAAGAATTTTCGTCCTCACGGGAGTGAGGACGATACAATAACCGAATATGTTCAAAAAAATTCTAATTGCTAACCGTGGTGAGATCGCAGTCCGTATCATCCGGGCGTGCAAGGAGATGGGCATCGAGACTGTAGCGGTCTATTCGGACGTGGACAGGAAAGCTTTGCATGTCCAGATGGCGGATGAAGCTTATCTTTTAGGTTTAGCACCCCCATTGGAAAGCTATTTGAATATAGATAAGATCATCGAGGTGACTGGAAAGAGTAAAGCTGAGGCAATCCATCCGGGTTATGGTTTCCTGGCAGAGAATTATCTTTTCTCCAAAAGATGCGAGGATGAAAAGATCACCTTCATCGGTCCTAATTCAAAAGCTCTGAGGTTAGTCGGGGATAAGCTTGAGTCCCGGAAAACTATGACCCAGGTGAAAATACCCATTATCCCCGGTATGCAGATGAAAGGCGGGAATCTGAAGGATTTCGAGGAGCAGGCGGAGAAAATAGGCTATCCGGTGATGCTCAAAGCCTCTGCTGGAGGTGGTGGCAAAGGAATGAGGATTATCCGTTCCAAAGAGGATTTGAAATCTTCAGTCGAAGCCGGGATGAGGGAGGCAAAATCAGCTTTTGGGGATGAGTCGGTCTATCTGGAAAAATGCGTCGAAAGACCAAGGCACATCGAGTTTCAGGTATTAGCGGATAATTATGGAAATGCAGTTCACCTCTTTGAGAGGGAATGCTCCATCCAGAGAAGACATCAGAAGATAATCGAGGAGACTCCTTCGACTGCTTTGACTCCAGGGCTTAGAGCGGAGATGGGGAAAACTGCAGTTAAGGTAATTCAGACCGCTAATTATAATAATGCTGGAACGGTTGAGTTCCTGCTTGATGAAAATGGAAAATATTATTTCTTAGAGGTCAATGCAAGGATTCAGGTGGAGCATCCTATTACTGAAATGGTTACCGGAGTGGACCTGGTCAAGTCTCAGATAAAAATTGCCAGCGGGGAGAAGCTTCCTTTTAGCCAGGAGGTTTTGTCTCAAAGAGGACATGCGATTGAATGCAGGATATATGCAGAGGATCCGGAAAATGATTTCCTGCCTTCGTTCGGGAAAATCCTGTTTGTTAATGAACCATCGGGTCCAGGCATAAGGAATGACTCTGGGCTTTATTCAGGCATAGAGGTCGCAATGCATTATGACCCGATTCTGGCGAAGCTTATCTGCTGGGGCGAAAACAGGGAATCTGCCAGAAACAGGGCAGTCCAGGCTCTTTCCGATTATGCCATTTTAGGAATTAAGACTCAGGTCAATTATTTAAAAGATTTACTGTCTCATCCCGAATTTGCTGCCGGCAATACAAGGACGGATTTCATACCAAAAAATATGAGCGATTGGAAGGAAAAAATGTCAAGAGAAGAATTAAAAGAGACTGCTCTGATAGCCGCAGCCATTCAATCGATGGATGAAACCTCGACCAAAGGAAAAATGATTGAAGCAGCAGGATTCGACCCCTGGATTTCTCTGGGGAAATGGGAGATCGGTGCATAGTTTATGGAATTTGAATTCAACCTAGAAGATAAACTCTACAAAATCACTATCGAGAAAAAGGGGGAGGTCTACTTTGTCGATTTAGGTAACTCGAAAAAAGAAGTAAAAGTTCAGACTATCTCTCCTAATTGTCTTTCTCTTTCAATTGATGGGCACAATCAAACTGCTTATCTGGCTGATGCGGAGAACAAAAAGTTCGTCTTCGTCCAGGGTGAGCAATTCATTATTCAGGAAAAGGAGAGTGCTAAGGTTAGAAAAAAGGAAGACGAAGCGGGCTTGATCGATGGGAAACAGCTGGTGTTTGCTCCGATGCCGGGAAGGATACTCAAAATTTTGGTCTCCGAAGGTGAAAAGGTGCGAAAGAAACAGAGCCTGGCAATAGTAGAAGCCATGAAAATGGAGCATGAGATAAAATCGGCCCTGGACGGAATCGTGAAAAAAGTGAATTTCAAAGAAAACCAGATGGTGGACACCGAAGAGCCGATTATGGAGCTAGAACAGGAGAAATAATACGATTCGTAGCGCGATCCTTTTAGGGTCGCATTGCGAGTCTGAAAACCTCGCGCTACGAGATACCTTGTGAAAAAAATCGCAATCTAAGAAAGAAAATCCTTGAATCTGAATCCAGAAAAGATTATATATAGAAAGGTGAAGAGAATTTAATTGTCGCTCCTTTTGGATGTTATCATCCAAAAGAAGATCCAAGGTTTCCCACGGATGATAACATCCACGGAGAGCTGTTATAAGATGAATAAAATCCAATAACCGGAGGTTAATTGTATGACTTTTGACGAGAGGCTGCAAAACGTTGCCATAATCGGTGCAGCAGGGAAGATGGGGAGCGGGATATCTCTGCTTTTGGCTCAGGAGATGGCAAGACTGAAAAATAGACCAGAAAACAAAGATAAAAATTATAAGTTGTATTTGATCGACGTCAACCTCGATCACCTGGCTGGTTTACAGCAGTATCTAAAATCCCAGCTGGTCAAAGCCGGGGAAAAAGCCTGCGTGATGCTCAGACAGATGTATAAGGACCGGGAAGATTTAGTGGAAAACCAGGATTGCATTAACCAGTACGTGGAGGATGCGCTCTCTTTTATCCGGACCGGAACGGATTTGTCAATAGCCAAGGATTCAAAAGTCATCTTCGAGGCGGTTTTAGAGAAAAAGGATTTGAAGGTTGATCTTCTTAAGAAGATCGATAACCTCTGCGGCAGGGATACGCTTTATCTTACTAATACTTCATCTATCCCCATAAATGTATTGAATAAAGAGGCTAACCTCAACGGCAGGATAATCGGATTTCACTTCTACAACCCTCCTGCAGTGCAAAAATTAGCAGAACTAATCTCTACAGATTCTACGGTTCGGGAATTGAAAGATTTCTCCATGGAACTGGCGAAAAGGCTAAACAAGAAAATCGTGCCTTCTAATGACATAGCCGGATTCGTAGGAAATGGACATTTCCTAAGAGATGGTTTGTATGGTCTAAGAGAAGCCAAGAAATTAGCCAAGGATTATACCCTGCCTGGCGGGTTTTATATTATCAACAAAATCAGCCAGGACCTGCTGGTGAGGCCTATGGGCATTCTTCAGTTAATTGATTACGTGGGAGTGGACGTTTTTCAGTCAATATCTGAGACTGTTGGCGGTTACATACCGGGTGAGGATTTGAAAGATGACCTTCTGAAGAAAATGTATGACAAGAAGGTCCTAGGAGGGCAGCGAAGCGATGGCTCGCAAAAGGACGGTTTCCTGAAATATGATAAAAACAGGCCGGTCGGGGTTTATGATATAGATAAGGGGGAATACAAGCTTTTCGATCCCCAGGGCTGGAGCGGAGAAATAGATAAAAAGTTAGGCGAATATCCGACGGGCTTTTTTGCCTGGAGAAACCTGGTTGCAGACCCGAAGAAAAATGACAAGTTAAAAACCTTCTTCCAGAACCTGAGATCCTCCAACACGCTGGGAGCGAAGTTAGCTTCAGCCTATCTGAAAAACTCCAAAGAGATCGGCGAAAAGTTAGTCAAAACCGGCGTGGCTAAAACATCTGAGGATGTGAATAACGTATTATTGAATGGTTTTTATCACTTGTATGGTCCAATCAATGATTACATTTAAGGAGGTTTGAAATGTCCAAATTAAGAAAAAAAGTCTATTTGACTGCAGGATACAATACTGTTTCCTTTGGCACGGGCAGAAAGGAATTTAATCCCAAAAAGCCCAGGCCAGGAATAGAACATTACATAACCGAGGCAGGACGCGGCTCGATTGCCCAGATCAACGACGCAAAAAACATCGATGAAGGGGTTATCTCCAATTTTATGGCAGCCAGATTCTGCAAGCAGGGAAACCTGGCTGGATTCATTCCGGAAATAGATCCGGCACTGGAATATAAACCTTCTACCAGGGTTGAAGGTGCGTGCGGATCAGGCGGGATGGCTCTGGTTACTGCTATGAAGACTGTGTTATCAGAACTGGCGGACACAGTCTTGACTATCGGAGTAGAGGTCCAGAACACTGTCAAGGCTATTTATGGTGCAGATATATTAGCAGGTGCAGGACATTACGCATCCGAGCGTAAGGAAGGACATGCTTACTTTTTCCCGGCTAAATTCTCGGACCGGGCCGGGGTTTATTATCAAAAATTTGGCTACGAGCCTACGCGCAAGGGAATGGCTTTGTGGTATGAGCAGATGATTAAGAACGCACGGAAGAATCCGAAGGCACAGGAATATCAAAACTCCATAGAAGACCTGTTCGGTGCAGGTATGACTCCTCCCAATCCCAAAGCTTTTGTGGAGAATCTCAACATTTATGACTGCTCAAAAGTCTCCGACGGTGCTTCTGCTCTTATATTCGCCTCAGAGGAAGGGCTTAAGAGATTAGGCATCAATAAGAAAGATGCAATCGAAGTCGTGGGGTATGGACAGTGCGAAGCTAATCTAACCAAACAGCCGGAAGATCCCACCAGACTTCTGACCACTCAAAAAGCAGCAGAGAAAGCTTATCAGATGACAGGGCTGGGTCCAAAAGATATCGGTCTGCTCGAAGTTCACGACTGTTTCACCATCACCGGTCTTTTAGCTTTGGAAGCAGCCGGATTTGCTGAATATGGCAAGGGTGCTGCACTGGTCGAGTCAGGCAAAACCAGGATCGATGGAGAGATCCCGACCAATCCGGGCGGGGGATTGATCGGCTTTGGTCATTATGTTGGCGGGACAGGAGTAAGACAGGCTGTAGACTGCATTCACGAGCTGACCGGAAAAGCCAACGGTTACCAGGTGAAGATCAATTCAAACCGGCCTTATGCTATGATGATCAGCATGGGCGGTAACGATAAGACCGTAACCGCGATGATTTTCAAAAAGGCGGAGTAATAAACAAAGTAAGACGAAAGACGGAAGGCGAAGAAAATGCATAAAGGGTGGAGCTTGTCTCCGCCCGCTTTCCTCGTAGACGGGGCTCCCAGCCCCGCAAGCGGAGCAAGGTGCTCCGACCATGGTTTTAATCTAATCTGTGGTAGGATTGGTACCTTGCCCGATATATGTTAATATTTAGTCAATTATATAACAGGAGAAAAGTATGGATTTTGAGCTTACGGAAGATCAAAAAATGATTAAAGAGGCTGCCAGGGAATTTGCCTCTGAAAAATTAGCCCCCAAAGCCCAGGAGTTCGACGAGAAAGAGGAGATACCGAAAGAACTCTATAAAGAGCTGGCAGAACTGGGTTATCTGGGAATGCTGATGCCGGAGGAATACGGAGGCTCAAATCTGGATTTCATCAGCTATATACTGGTGATGGAGGAGTTTGCCAGTGCCTGCGCAGCTTTGCAGATTTCCATCTCGGTGCATAATTCTCTGGTCTGCGATGCCATCTATAAATTCGGGACAGACGAGCAGAAGAAAAAATACCTGCCAAAATTGACCCGGGGAGAAATCATCGGAGCTTATTCCCTGACCGAGCCACAGTCCGGAACCGATGCCGGGAGTTTAAAAACCAGTGCCGTTCTGAAAGGAAATCAGTATCTTTTGAATGGAACAAAAACCTTTGTCACCAATGGCGGAATAGCTGACCTCTTCGTCCTTTTCGTTTCGACCAGTCCGGAGGCGAAATCCAAAGGTATCTCATGCATATTGGTGGAAAAGGGATTAAAGGGATTTAATATCGGAGCAAAAGAGAAAAAGATGGGATTAAGAGGATCTGACACACGTGAGATCTCTTTTGAAGATTGCCTGGTTCCCAGGGAAAACCTGATTGGAGAAGAAAACAAGGGTTTCCGCATAGCGATGGAGCTGCTGGATTCCGGAAGAATCGGAGTGGGTGCCCAGTCCGTAGGGATAGCTCAATCAGCCCTGGATGAAGCTTTAAAATATTCCAAAGAGAGGGTCCAGTTTGGCCAGCCCATCTGTAATTTTCAGGCCATCCAGTTCAAATTAGCCAGTATGGCCACCCAGATCGAGGCATCGCGCCTTTTAGTACATCATGCTGCCTGGCTCAAGCAGAACAATATCCGGAGCAGCAGAGAAGCCTCGATGGCAAAGCTGTTCGCTTCAGAAACTGCAAATTACGTGGTGAATGAGGCCGTCCAGATTCACGGCGGATACGGATATATGAAGGAATATGCAGTGGAAAGGTATTTCCGGGACGCCAGGGTCACCGAAATTTACGAAGGAACCTCTGAAGCACAGAGGATGGTTATATCCAGAGACCTTTTGAAATAGAGCGCTGTATGTATTTGGATAAGAAATACGAAGACTTCAGGAAAAGCATAAGAGAATTTGCCGAATGCCAGATCGAGCCGCATGCTCAGGAATTAGATGAGAAGGCACAATTTCCTTATGAGAATATGAAGAAGGTCGCCCTGTTGGGTCTTTTGGGAATGGTGGTTCCTCCAGAATTCGATGGCACTGGTATCGACACTTTAAGATATGCGATTGCTGTGGAGGAGCTTTCCAGGGTTTGTGGTTCTACCGGAATAACTGTTGCTGCCCATAATTCACTGGCAATTTGTCCCATTTATCTTTTTGGAAATGAAGAGCAGAAGATAAAATATATTCCTCCTCTGGCAAAAGGAGAGAAATTAGGCTCCTTCGGTTTGACAGAACCGGATGCAGGCTCAGATGCAGGTGGAACAAAAACCACTGCAGTGCTGAAGGGAGAAGGATACGTCATAAACGGCTCCAAATGTTTTATCACCAATGCCTCAGTCGCCGAGACCTTTGTTATTACCGCAGTGACGGACAAAACCAAGGGGACTAAAGGAATCAGCTCCTTCATTCTGGAAAAAGGGATGAAAGGTTTTACCATCGGGAAAAAAGAAAACAAGATGGGATTAAGAGGGTCCGATACTGCTACTCTGCATTTCGAGGATTTGAAAATCCCAAAGGAAAATCTTCTGGGTAAAGAGGGCGAGGGGTTCAAGCAGTTTATGATTACTTTAGACGGGGGGAGGATAAGCATCGGGGCAATGGCTCTGGGTATTGCTCAGGGTGCCCTGGATAAAGCTTTAAGACATGCGAAGGAAACTATCGAATCTGATAAACCTCTGATCGAATCTCAGGCAATCCAGTTCAAGCTGGCAGATATGGCTACCCAGATCGAGGCAGCCAGGCATCTCATCTATCACGCCGCATATCTTGAGGATAAAGGTCTGAAATATGTCAAGGAATCTGCCATGGCGAAACTTTTTGCCTCTGAGACAGGGAGATTTGCTGCTCAACAGGCAATTCAGATTTTCGGAGAAAATGGATACTCCCGCAGATTCCCAGTTGAAAGATATTTGCGTGATGTCAAGCTATGCGAAATAGGAGAAGGAACCTCCGAGATTCAAAGACTGGTTATTTTCAGGGAACTGATGAAATAATAAAAGGCTACAGGCTAAGGTCTAGAGTCTAAAGCTGAAAACAAAAAGACCAGAAATTTATTCACAGATGATTAAAAGGATTAAGCGGAAAAACAGATGAGACGGGAGATGAAAGACGAAAAACGTAGCGCGACCCTTTCAGGGTCGAATTGCAAGACTGAAAGCCTCGCGCTACTACACGATAATTCTAAAAGGAGGAAAGGTGGATTATAAAAACATTCTAACCGAGATCAAGGATAACATCGGCATAATCAAAATCAACCGTCCCCAGCAGCTGAATGCTCTAAATACCGAAACCATTCATGAGCTGAATGACGTTGCTCACCAGTGGAGCCGGGATGAGAAGCTCAAGGTAATCATCATCACCGGAGAGGGGAAAGCATTTGTGGCAGGTGCTGATATTGCCGAGATGAAAGACATGACCAGACAGCAGGCAATCGACTTCTCTGAGATGGGCCAGAAAGTCTTCTCTTTGATAGAGTCTCAGGATAAACCGGTGATTGCAGCGGTGAACGGGTTTGCATTAGGAGGCGGTTGCGAGCTGGCAATGGCATGCGATATCAGGGTCGCCTCGGATAAAGCCAAATTAGGTCAGCCGGAGGTTAATCTGGGAGTCATACCCGGATTTGCCGGTACCCAGAGACTGGCCCGAATGGTCGGGGCAGCCAAAGCCAAGGAATTGATTCTGACTGCGGATCTGATCGATGCCCAAACTGCTCTTTCCATCGGCCTGGTCAACCAGGTAGTCCCTCACGATAATCTGATGATTGTGTGTATGGAGATGGCAAAAAAAATCGCCTCCAAAGGACCTACTGCAGTAAGATTGGCAAAAAGAGTCATCAGTCGGGGGGTGGAAACTGATTTTGCCACAGGCAGCTCTTTTGAAGTCGATGCTTTCGGCGAGTGTTTTGCCTCCGGAGAAGCGAAAGAGGGAATGGAAGCATTTTTGCAGAAAAGAAAACCTGGCTGGCTGCCTTAAAAGAAACGTGACCGTGAAAAAATGCAGGACATAATCGTCATTCTGAAGGAGTCCATTTGGACGACTGTAGAATCTAATGTTTATATCTTAAAGACAGATTCTTCGTCCTGCGGACTCAGAATGACAATGAGAGAATAAATAATATGAAGATCTTTCAATCCTTATCCGAAGACCAGCACGAGCAGGTGATTTTCTGCTCGGATAAGGTTGCTCACCTTCGTGGAATAATCGCCATCCACGACACCACTCTTGGACCGGCAATTGGCGGGGTAAGGATGTTTCCTTACAGCACCGAGGATGAAGCACTGAGAGATGTCCTGCTCCTTTCCAAGGCTATGACCTATAAAGCTGCCGCAGTTGGAATCAACCTGGGAGGCGGGCAGGGAGTAATAATCGGCGACCCACTCAAAGATAAAAATGAACTGGTATTGAGGGCGTTTGGAAGGTTCGTGCAGGGACTCAATGGTCGATACATCACGGCTGAGGATGTCGGAACCACGGTCGAGGATATGGAGATCGTGCGCTACGAGACCAAATATGTAATGGGTCTTTCCCGGGCAATCGGGGGAAGCGGAGATCCGGGACCGGTTACAGCTATCGGATTATGCAGCGGGCTTCTGGCCTGCGTAGAAAAGGCTTTGAGCAAAAAGACTCTCGAAGGGGTTTCAGTGGCGATTCAGGGTGTAGGTCACGTTGGTTATCACTTAGCCCAGAAATTGAAAGAGGCCGGGTGCAGGTTGATAGTCTCCGACATCATTGCAGAAAAGGCCGAAAAAGCCAGAAAAGAATTCGGTGCAGAAATCGTCTCGCCCGGGGAAATCCTGGGAGTCGAAGCAGATGTTTTCTCTCCCTGCGCTTTAGGAGGGGTTATAAATGCCAGGACAGTTGAAAAATTCAGAGTTAAGATCATTGCCGGGCCGGCAAATAATCAGTTAGAGGACGAAAAATATGGAGAAATCCTGCACCAGAAGGGGATTCTCTACGCACCGGATTTCGTCATCGGCTCTGGCGGGATGATCAATGTAGCCAATGAACTGGGAGGGTATGTCCGGGAAAAAGCAATCAAGCAGGCTACTGGAATATACGACATAATGAAAAGGATTTTAAAGATTTCTGAGGAATCAGATATCCCCACCTATAAAGCCGCAAATATCTTGGCAAAAGCCAGAATAGAAGAGGTCAAGAAGTTCAGGCAGAGGCATGCGTAAAAAAAGGCAAATGACGGATAACGAATAAAGGAAATGGAAAAAGGAACAAAGAAGGTCGTAGGGGCAGGCCCCTATGCCTGCCCTCGCAATAGATATTGAGGAAAATCGTCTCACGTCTTACATCTAACCTTTTAGAATATGAACCACAAAATTCTGAGCATCAACCCTGGGGCTACTTCAACCAAGGTTTCTTTGTCTGAGGATAAAAATCCATTGGTCATAGAGGTCTTAAGACATTCAGCAGAAGAGCTTAAGGTTTTTCCAAAAACTATAGATCAGTTGGATTACAGAAAAAATCTTGTCGTCGATTTTCTAAAGAGAAATAATTTTAAAATCAGTGACCTGTCGGCAGTGGTCGGCAGGGGAGGTCCATTCAAACCCCTGGCGAGCGGGACTTACCGGGTAAACCAAAAGATGTTATCAGACATTCGCTTGGGGAATGTTCTGGCTGACCATGTCTCGAATTTAGGAGCACTTATAGCGTATGAATTGACCAAAGATACCCAGGTTCCAGCTTTCATCGTGGACCCGGTCTCAGTGGATGAAATGATTCCGGTTGCCAGGATCTCCGGTATGCCGGAACTGGAGAGGATAAGCCTGTCGCACGCCCTGAATGTCAAAATGGTGGCAAGAAAGGCAGCCTCTGAGCTTGGGAAAAAATACGAAGAGCTTAATCTGGTCATCGTACATCTCGGTTCAGGGATAAGCGTCACTTCTCATCTGCAGGGGCAGATGATTGATGTGAGCAATGCTAATGACGGCGGTCCATTGGCTCCCCAGCGAACGGGAAGTCTTCCTGCTACAGGCTTGGCCAAACTTTCTCTTTCAGGAAAGTATACCTACGCAGAGATGTATGATAAAATAACCAGGAAGGGCGGGCTTCTGGCTCATTTAGGAACCGAGAACGTGGAGGAGATCGAAAAAAGGATTGACTCAGCCGATCAGAAAGCAAAATTGATTTACGAGGCTATGGTCTATCAAATCGCCAAAGAAATCGGGGCAATGTCAACAACTTTAAATGGAAAAGTGGATGCCATCGTGCTTACCGGTGGGATAGCCCGTTCAGATCGACTTATAAATATGATTAAGGAGAAGGTGGGATTCCTTTCCCAAGTCCGGGTTTTTCCGGGTGAGGACGAGCTGGAGGCTTTGACTCTCGGAGCTTTAAGAGTTTTGACCGGAGAAGAAAAAGAAAAGGAGTATTAGGAAAATGTAGGGGTGACCCGATATGGTCGCCCATTTTTTAAGTCGGGGTTCATCCCTGACGTTTTTTGTTCTGGAAAAATGGCAGGGTCGTATTGCAATGCGCCCCTACAAACGAAAAGACTGACAAACTCCAAACTCTCCTATGCGTGGCTTCCGCTGCCGGGCATCCGCGAGTTATAAAATACAAACAGAAGATAGCCGACCGCAGCCAGCACGAGGGCAACTACTGAGAGGATTTTCAAGGGAACCGTATCCATTTTCCTGGTCAGTCTTTCCAGAGTAATACCCGAAAAGCCAAGCGCGGTCAGGACCAGAAGAAATCCCACGTAATTTAGAGACGGAATCAAAGAGAGGATGCAGGAGCCTATTCCAGCAATTAATCCCAGCAGGGCAAACAGCAAATTCGAAAATTTAATCTTGGATGAAGGATAGGGAAGGGCAAGCATGACAGAATAGCCACAACGGCCGCAAAAGGCTTTCCCCTCAGGTATCTCATCTCCGCAAAAAGGACAGAGGCTCATAAAGACCTCCTTCAATATATTTTTTATCGCCAGTTATTAATATATCATTTAATTTTTTCTAGGCAAGAAGATTTCTTCATTTCCACTCCTTTCCAAGGAGAGGACAGGGAAATGTTTTACGGTAGGTGAGACATTCCTATCTGACCGCTTTATAGCGGAAGGCATCAGTCTCGCCAATTCATCTTCAAATAGGGGCGGACCGACAGGTCACCCCTACAAAGCTGATTAATCTGAATTAGCTGATAGATCCACTCGTAATTAAGGTTCATCTGATTAATCAGACTTGAATTTCTCTTTTTCTGTTGATAATTCCTTAGGCAATCAATATATTATACCGACTTTTTTTGTTAAAGTAAATCCTATGAAAGAGCTTAAAGAAATACTCACTTTAGCCAGGTCAAAAGGACCCAAGCGGGTTGCTGTAGCTAAGGCTGAGGATGAAGAGGTTTTTTTGGCTGTAGAGCAGGCCCGGAAAGAAAAAATCGTTCAGGGAATTCTGGTCGGCTCTATAGATAGAATAAAAGCCCTGGCTGAAAAAAACAGAATTGACTTGTCCGAGTATGAGCTGATAGAGGAAAATGATCCGTTACAGGCTTCGCTTTTATGCTCTCAGCTGATCAATCAGAAAAAAGCAGACGTGATGATGAAGGGGCTTCTGGATACCGGTATTTTTATGAAGGGGATTTTAGACAAGGAAAAAGGATTATCGACCGGAAAGCTCCTGACTCATATAGCCGCTTTCGAGATACCGGATTTTCCGCGGCTGCTGTTCTTGACTGACGTAGCCATAAACATAGCCCCGTCTCTTTTGGAAAAAGCCCAGATTGTTCAGAACGCGGTGGATCTGTCTTTGAGTCTGGGTATTGAAGAACCAAAAGTAGCCTGTATTGCCGCGGTGGAGAAGGTGAATCCGGAGAAGATGCCGGCAACTGTGGATGCGGCCTGTCTTTCTATGATGGCGAAAAGAGGGCAGATCAAGGGTGCGATAGTGGATGGCCCCTTTGGTCTGGATAATTCAGTTTCAGAGGAATCTGCCAAGATAAAGGGAGTAAAAAGTCCGGTAGCCGGAAAAGCAGACATACTTCTTTGTCCCGATATCGAAACCGGAAACGTGATTTACAAAACCCTGATAGAATTTGCCAAAGCCAGGTGTGCTGCCATAGTCCTGGGAACAAAAGCTCCAGTGGTTTTGACCTCCAGGGCGGATTCGCACGAGACCAAGTTCATGTCGGTTGCGCTGGCAGTAGCTAGTAGCAGGTGATAGGTGGTAGGTAGTAGGTGATAGGAAAAAGATGGGAAAAAAGATAATTGAAAGTTTCGAGGATTTGGAGGTTTACCAAAAACTAAACGAATTACATCTGGATGTTCATAAGCTGACATTGACTTTTCCGAAATTTGAGCTGCATGAGTTAGGCTCTCAATTAAGACGATCATCAAATTCAGCACCTGCTAATCTGGCTGAAGGATGGAATAATAAGCACATTAATATTTATCTGGAAGGAATAAACAGAGCTCTGGGCGAGTTAAGGGAAACCGTCCCTCATTTAACTGTTGCTTATAAAAAAGAATATTTCTCAAAGGAAGTCTACACAGTATATATTGGAAATATAATGAGAGCGGAAAGATGCTCAAGGGTTTAGAGCGGTCTTTAGAAAAACAAAGAGTTACATATTAAACTTGGTATGAGTTTTAACCCTACCACCTATAACCTATCACCTATGACCTAAAGGAGGAGTCTTCGTATGGCTTTTGAAAAAGCAGAAAAAATCTGGATGAACGGGAAGATGGTGAACTGGGATGATGCTAAAATCCACGTTCTGTCGCACGTTATCCATTACGGCTCCAGCGTTTTCGAGGGGGCAAGATGCTATAAATCCAAAAAGGGACCGGCTGTTTTCAGGTTAAAAGAGCATACGGACAGGCTTTTCAATTCTGCCAAGATCTACCGGATGAAAATCCCTTATACCAAAGAGGAAGTCAACCAGGCGATTATCGATCTAATTAAAGTCAATAAAATGGATGAATGCTACATCCGTCCGGTGGTCTATCGCGGCTACGAGCAATTAGGAGTCGATCCAACCAACTGTCCCATCGACGTGGCTGTGGCGGTCTGGAGATGGGGTAAATATCTGGGCAAGGATGCTCTGGAAAACGGGGTGCCGGTCTGCGTTTCCTCCTGGAACCGGATGGCACCGAACACCTTTCCGGCAATGGCTAAAAGCGGTGCTAATTATATGAACTCCCAGCTGATAAAACTTGAGGCCAAAGAGCACGGATATGTCGAAGGGATTGCTCTCGACGTTTTCGGTCACGTAAGCGAAGGAAGCGGCGAGAATATATTCATAGTCAGAGACGGTGCCCTGATTACCCCGCCTTTTGGCGCGTCCATACTCCCGGGAATTATCCGCAATTCGATAATCATTCTGGCTCACGAGATGGGTCTGAAAGTGATCGAGGAGAACATTCCGCGTGAGGCTCTTTATATCGCGGATGAGGTCTTCTTCACCGGCTCAGCAGCAGAAGTCACTCCGATCAATTCGATTGACAAGGTGGTCATCGGCTCAGGCAAGCGCGGTCCGATAACTGCCAAGTTACAGGACAGGTTCTTCAAAATAGTCGAAGGCGAGGCTGGGGATAAATACAGCTGGCTAACAATCGTCGAGTAAAGGGAGAAGATAAAACAGACTTTTTGGGGTAAAAAATGATAAGAAGCTTTAAGGAACTTCTCGATTCCATCAAGAACAAGGAGAGGAAGACACTGGCTATTGCCGGCGCGGAGAGCGAAGAAATAATTGAAGCTGCCAAAATCGCTACTGAAGAAAAAATCATCTCGCCTGTCTTGATCGGGGATCCGGCTAAAATCGAAAGTCTGTGCGGGAAACTAAATTTTGATTTTAAAGATATTGAAATTCTTGGAGAGAAAGAGCCTCAGAGGTGCGCTTCTCTGGCAGTCGAGTTAGTGAGACAGAACAAGGCAGATATGCTGATGAAGGGAAAAGTCGATACTCCTACTCTCCTGCGTGCAGTTCTGGATAAAGACAAAGGTCTAAAGGGTGGAAAGCTTTTCAGTCACGTGGCTGTAGTCGAGGTGGAAAGATATCAGAAGCTTATGCTCTGGACTGATGGGGGAATAAATATCTCTCCGGATGTGATGAAGAAAATCGAGATTTTGAAAAATGCGGTTCAGATAGCCAGAAAACTGGAAATCGAAAAACCTAAAGCAGCTTGCCTGGCAGCAGTGGAGCTGGTCAATCCGGATATGCAGGAAACAATCGATGCTTCGATAATCTCCAAGATGGCTGAAAGGGGAGAGATAAAGGACGTCATAGTCGACGGTCCGGTTGCTTTTGACGTGGCGATAGACTCAAAATCCGCCCGGACCAAAGGGATAATCTCTCCCGTAGCGGGCGAGACGGACGTATTTTTGTGCCCGGACATTTCCTCCTGCAACATTCTGGTCAAAGGCTTGATTTACCTGGCTGGAGCCAAAGTGGGAGGAATTGTAGTGGGAGGAGGAGCTCCAATCGTTCTGCTATCCCGCTCTGACTCTGCGGAGATCAAGCTTCTGTCAATGGCTTTAGGTGCTGCAGCTTGCTGAATCTTCCGGAATTTCAAAAGAAAATTTATGCGGAGGAAACTACGGAGAGAATTTTATAACCGGTCGACTCTAAAGGTAGCAAAAGAGCTGTTAGGTAAATTCCTTGTAGTAAACAGGGCGGGAACGAAACTCTCCGGGAAAATCGTAGAGACCGAAGCCTACTGTGGACCTTATGATCCGGCTTCGCATGCTTATGGAGGAATGACTCCCAGAAATAAAATTATGTTCGGCGAACCTGGTCACGCATATGTTTATTTCACCTATGGGATGTATTATTGTCTGAATGTTATCACCGAAAGAAAAGGTTTTCCAGCCGGAGTGCTTATTCGAGCTCTGGAGCCTGAAGATGGCATTGAGATAATGAGGAAAAGAAGGAAAAAAGAAAAGATCGAGGAGTTGACCAGCGGTCCGGGGAAATTATGCCAGGCTCTGGGAATTGATAAGACCATAAACGGGGCTGATCTTACAGGTGACATTATTTACATTGAAGACCGGGGTGAAAAACCAGGCAAGATCGTTTCCTCTAACCGGATCGGTATCGATGAAGGTAAAGAGAAAAAATGGAGATTTTATATAAAGGATAATAGATTTGTTTCGAGGAGATGAAGAAATATCGTAGTTTGGTAGGCCAGACATTCTTGTCTAACCCGTAATGAACAGATAGGAATGTCTGTTCTACCTACAACAAAGTCATTGCGAGTCCTTAGGGCGAAGCAATCTTTCTACCTTAAGCAGATTGCTTCGTCGGTCAAATGACCTCCTCGCAATGACGACGAGAGGATATTTGATGTGCTGTCAGGCATTAAAGCCTGACAGCAGGTCTGGAAACGAAATATGAACCAGCTTGTCTATTATCTGATAATTACCCCGCCTCTGCTATTCGCCATAACCTTTCACGAATTCTCCCATGCCTGGATGGCGAACCGCAAAGGAGACCCGACAGCAAGATATGCCGGAAGGCTGACTTTAAACCCGCTGGCGCATATCGACATTATCGGGCTGGCACTACTCTATCTGGCCGGCTTTGGCTGGGCAAAGCCGGTGCCGGTAAATCCGTATAATTTTAGAAATCCGCAAAAAGACGAGCTCTGGGTCTCTTTGGCCGGACCCGGTTCAAATATGGTCTTAGCTTTGATCTTAGGGATCATCTTCAGGTTCCTTATCAGCACTTACCCCTTCGGCTCTGAAGCCTCTACTCATCAGCTTTTTCTTATAATGCTGGTCAAGGGGATTCAGTTGAACCTGGTTCTGGCCGTATTCAATCTCATTCCGGTTAATCCTCTGGATGGCTCCCACATTTTAGCTGGTATTCTGCCTCTGCGATACCATACCCAGCTTGCACAGATTCAAAGGTATTCGTTTTTCGTTCTCCTGGGAGTAATCATTCTGGATTACTTCCTTAATCTGGGCATCCTCTGGACGATTTTCAGACCATTTATCTTCTTTTTCGGAACGCTCTTCGCAGGTCCGGAATTCATCCGGCTCATCTATGTCTGATCACGATTCTCTGCCCAACGTTATTCTGAGTCAAGCCAAAGGCGAGACGAAGAATCCCTTTGGAAAAATGCAGATTCTTCGGTCGTCCCCGTATGGGGACTCCCTCAGAATGACAAGAGGGAGATTAACAAAACTTCTTTTTTTTGTTCCCCTTCTTTTTATTGGCTGTTATCCTGCGGCCCACCTTAAACCTCCGCCTGAAGAGCTTACTCCGGAAAGAGTTCTTGAAAGAATGATTTCAAACCAGGAGTCGATTAACTCTTCATCCTCTCTTATAAGTTTCAGTTTCAAATCTCCACAGGAAAGCTTTTCCGGTGATTTGGAGCTTTTTTTTAAAAAGCCGGGTGATTTTGCCTTTGCAGTAAAAGCCCTTTTAGGTCCGGACTTTGTCTCCGGCTCGATAACCGATGACAGCCTTTTGCTCTATTTTCCGCGGAGCAAGGAGTATTATAAAGGCAAAGGTCTTAACTGCACAGGGGAGGCTAACTCTCAGACTGAATTTAATCTTTTCTGTCTATTGAAGCTCCTTATATCCGAGATCAAGATAGACCGGGGGAAAGCCCATTTCATTGGCGCAGATAAGAAAAACTTTGTCTATGAGGACACTATTCAGAACTGGATAAGAGCCTTCTGGGTGGATCAGGAGGGCGCTTTTCTGACAAAGAGTATCTGGAAGCCGATGTCTTCAATGAGGCTCGAAGAAGGCAAGGGTAATGGATTCGAAATAACTTATAAGAATTTCGAGAAATTCGACCAGGCCAAGCTGCCAAAATCTGTTGAAATAAAATCCCTGGATGAAAAAGTGAAGCTGAAACTCAGGTTCCTGGAAAGGAATATAAATATCTCTATACCTGATAAGAAATTTCAGATTAAGATTCCCGAAGAGGCTAAACCGGTTGAAATTGCAAATCAGGTTAGATGAATGGATTGAAAATTTTAGGAACGCCTGTGAATTTCACGGACATACTTCAATGTGACTCTACTTTGTTAGGATTCCTATTGTCTTTCTGATTTTATTAGTTGCTTAGTGAACTCCAGAACTGTATCTATGCCCTTGTCCATATCCTCCGGATTTTCAGATGCTTCGTAGTCAGGTAAAACCCCGTGCCCATCATCCTGACCATTTGGCCTCACAAAACGTTTGTGCGAAACGCCAACGGAGATCCGGGTATCAGGTAAATCAAAACTGTAAACGTCTCCATAAGATGTAGCCAGACCTCCTGTCTCCTCTCCGATCAAAGTTCCTATCTGATAATCCTTTACAGCAGAAGCAAACATGCTCGCACTTGAAAACGTGTTGCTACCTATGAGGACATATGTTTTACCAGTAAATAGCAATTTATTTGTTTTGGGTTTTACCGGCTTTTCTTCCCAGGTAGCAATACCGCCCTCGGGAGTGCTCCACAGTTTTCTACCAAAAGGGTGTATCCACTGGAGCGGAAGCCAGCGAATATACCAGGGCAGGAAGTGACGATAGTAATGTTTTATTTGTTTACTGACTTTAATATCCATTTGAGAGATCTGGTTAAAGGGTTTGTCTGTTAGATAAGTCAATAGCAGGTCGCCTAGAGTCGAGTTGCCGCCCCCATTTTTGCGAATGTCTATTATCAAATTTTCAGCGCCTTCGGCTTTCATTTGGGTGAAAGTCTTTTCCAAAAACTCTTTGAATCGATTGTAATCGGAAAACGAAAGAAAATCGATTAATCCGGCTCTAAATTCCGGCAAATAACGATAAGTGTAATATTCAGGTTTCTGTTTCTTCGTCTGGTTAAGCTTTATTTTTAAATCCTCTATGGTTATGCCGGGGACTTTTGTAAAATACGGTAACTCCCTCTTGGTTTTTATGCTTACCTCAAATGGACCTTCCCAACGATATGTGGACCACAGCCTATAGCCGAAGCCATTCGATAAAAGCTGGTTTTTAAAGGCTTGCCGTTCTCCAGATATGTAGCTTGTTAATTCAGTCCCTATCTCTTGTATTGATTTACCATTTATGGAAAGGAGCTCCGTCCCGGTGGTGATTGAAGTGTCAGTGGAATAATTAGCCTGGATATAGGTGTGAGAAGCTGTAATCTCCACAGCAAAAGGGAATAGTAAACCACCCTGTTTTTTATATTGTTCCCATTCCTCGTATGGGCTGTAAACAGAGGTATGTCCATCTTTAAGCAAAGCAACCAGAGGCGCCAGCTCTTTATAAAATTCTATCCGGGTCATAGGTCGGTTCAACCGGAGTTTTACATTTTCCCGCTCTTTTTTTATAACTGAAACATTTGTATAAGCATAAAGATTGGGATGAACTGCTTCCAGGGTCTCGAACATAAAATCAAGGTCAGCCTTGAGTTGAGCTGGTGTGAATGTCTTCCCAAGTTCGCTCGATTTTACTTCCTTATGTGTTACTGGAGGGTGAATTAACGAACTGCAGCCGCTGACCAAGAGTACGAAAAATATTATAAAGATGGAAGGTAACCACATAAGCCAATTTCCACTTGAGTGTTGCTGGTATACCGTTCGACATGTTGCCAGAACGCTTATCATCAAAATATCGTCTATTGAATGGACCATGTCAAGCTTATTGAAAAAAAAGAATTATCTGGCATGAATAAAATTTTGGATACAACAACTTTTTGTATTCTGTAAATTCTTTTGTGTAAAATTATGCTTGCCTAGATAAAGCGATAGGGCATATCCAAATAGAAAGGTTAGAAAGGAGGATATGCCCTATGCGAGAGATTAACTTCTCGGAGA
>DATKKH010000134.1:0-6636 GCA_035543035.1 Terriglobales bacterium
TATCTTTGCATCCCGCATCATCTTTTCTACTGGATAGTTTCTGAGGTAGCCGTATCCCCCGAATATCTGCACTGCAAGGTTGGTTACTTTAACTGCGACGTCCGAGGCAAAGATTTTAGCCATAGAGGATTCTTTGGAGACTTTTTCTGCCCCGGAGTCGATCAATAAAGCCACTGAATAGACCAAAGCTCTGGCTGCCTCGACCTGGGTTGCCATATCGGCTAATTTGAACTGAATATCCTCGAAAGACGAGATCGGCTGGCCAAACTGTTCTCTTTTTCTGGAATAAGCCAGGGCCTCGTCCAAAGCGCCCTGGGCAATGCCCAGAGCCTGGGCTGCAACACCGGGCCTGGTCTTGTCGAATGTCCTCATCGCCACGATGAAACCATATCCCTCCTTACCCAACAGGTTTTCCTCCGGTACAAAACAGTCAGCGAAATTAAGCTCTCTGGTTGCGGATGCTCTGATTCCCATCTTCTTTTCTTTTTTACCAAAGGAAAAACCCTCATATCCTTTTTCAACTATAAAAGCTGAGGCACCTCTTGCACCTTTGCTTTTGTCCGTAACTGCGACTATGGTATAAACTTCTGCTTCTCCGCCGTTGGTGATCCACTGTTTGGTCCCGTTCAAAAGGTATCCTCCTGCGACTTTCTTTGCCTGAGTCTGAATGGAGGATGCGTCTGATCCTGCATTCGGCTCGGTCAGCCCGAAAGCAGCCAATCTTTCACCTTTAGCAATAAGTGGGAGATATTTTTTCTTCTGCTCATCATTTCCGAACAGCAGTATCGGGTAGGTTCCCAAAGCTGTCCCGGCAAAGGAAAGAGCAATTCCGCCGCAGACCCTGGAAAGCTCTTCAGCCACCACTGCCAGCTCGGTTACTCCTCCGCCTTTTCCTCCAAGCTCAGCCGGAATATATACCTCGAACAGACCGGCTGAAGCCAACTCCTTTACGATCTTCCATGGAAACTCCTCGGTCTCGTCAAAGTATTCTCTTTTATGAAGAATTTTTTCCAGAGCAATCTTCCTGGTCTGAGCTCTTAGTTTCTTCTGCTCATCAGTCAATAGAAAATCCATTTCAGCCTGACTCCTTTTCGAGCTCCTCTAAAGCCATTTTGGCGGCATTTTGCTCGGCTTCTTTCTTGCTTAAACCCTTTCCTGTGCCTAAAAGATTTCCCTTGGAATAAACCCCGATGGTAAACATCTTTTGATGATCGGGTCCTTCCTCTGCCATCACCTCATATTTGGGAACGCCTTCGCCTCTAGCCTGTAGCAATTCCAAAAGCTCACCCTTGAAGTTATACATCGATTTATCCTCAGAGGTCTCTTTCAGGTTTTTCAGGAGATTCGCCTGGATAAACCTTTCTGCTGCTGAGAGCCCCCCGTCCAGAAAAATGGCGCCTAATAAGGCTTCATAGGAATCCGACAGGATAGAAGGTCTGGACCTTCCCCCGGATTTTTCCTCCTCTGCGCTTAAGTAAAGATATTTCCCCAGGGAAATTAGCTTTGCCCGGCGGGAGAGATTGACTTCGCTCACCAGGGTAGCTTTCAGCTTGGTTAGCTCCCCTTCGTCTTTATCCGGGAAATTCTCAAAAAGATACCGGCTGACCGAGAGGCCTAAGACTGCATCTCCTAAAAACTCCAGCCTTTCATAAGAGGAGCTTCTCTCTTTGCCGGGCTCTTTTAAGAAAGAGCGGTGAATCAGGGCCTCTTCTAACAGGGCCTGGTTTTTGAACCTGTAACCCAACCTTTGTTCCAACCCTTCTTTTAAATCAGCCTTGGATCTAAAAAATAAGTTTCTGATAAACCTGCCCGGATCAAATCTCATAGGAAAACCAAAGAAAGGTTTATTCTTCAAATATTTTAACTGCCAGGGTTATATTATGCCCTCCGAAGCCGAAGGAGTTGCTCAAAGCCACCCGGATCACGGCCTTTCGAGACTGATTCGGGACATAATCCAGGTCGCATTCCGGGTCTGGCATCTCCTGATTTATGGTAGGATGCAGAATTCCCTGCTCCATCGACTTGATAACCGCAATCAGCTCGACTGCTCCAGCTGCTCCCAGAAGATGGCCAATCAGAGATTTGGTGGAATTAGCCGGTATCTTATAAGCCCTTTCCCCAAAAACATTTTTTATAGCCTGGGTCTCGGCTATGTCGCCCAAATCGGTGGAGGTCCCGTGCGTGTTGATGTAATCCACCTGTTCAGGGTTAAAGCCGGCATCCTGAAGAGCTATTTTCATCGAGCGGATAGCTCCATCTCCGCCTGGAGCCGGTGCCGTAATGTGGTATGCATCCGCGGTCATCCCTACCCCCACCATCTCAGCATAAATTTTAGCGCCTCTTTTTTGGGCGTGCTCCAGACTCTCCAAAATCATCATTCCAGATCCTTCTCCCATAACAAATCCATCCCTTTGTTTGTCAAAAGGACGGGAGGCTTTTTCCGGCTCCTCATTTCTGGTGGATAAAGCCCGGGCAGAGCAAAAACCAGCTAAGGCCAGTGGGGTGATGGATGATTCGCTTGCCCCGGTAACCATAACCTCTGCATCTCCTCTCTGGATGATCTTAAAGGAATCCGCAATCGCATGCGCGCCTGAAGCGCAGGCAGAGACCGTGGCATAGTTGGGTCCTTTAAGGTTGTATCTTATAGAAACCAGGCCTGCGGACATATCCACGATCATCATCGGAACAAAGAAAGGGCTTACCCTTCCGGGCCCGTCTTTTAAAAGGATCGAATGCTGTGTTTCGATAACGTCTACCCCCCCGATCCCGCTTCCGATAACTGATCCGGCCCTGTCAGGGTCAAACGAGTTAGAATCGAGTTTCGCATCCTGCACTGCTTGGGCTGCGGTGGACATAGAATACTGCTCGTGCAGACCCATCCTGCGGGCTTCCTTTTTGTCGATATATTGCAGCGGGTCAAACCCTTTGACCTCAGCCGCAATCCTGGTAGTGAAATTCGAGGTGTCGAATCTGGTAATTTTACCGATTCCGGATTTTCCGCTTTTCAGGGCTTCCCAGAACTCTTCCACGCTGTTACCCACCGGCGAGATAATGCCTATCCCGGTGATAACTACTCTCCTTTTCATTCAAACCACCTGATTTAATAATTTCCTTTCAATTATAAAACCGTTGTCAAATTGGAACCTTTAGGCTTCCTTGGAACTATTCTGCTTAATGTATTCAATCGCCTGTCCCACGGTCGTGATCTTTTCAGCCTCCTCGTCCGGAATCTCTAAATTGAACTCCTCCTCCAGAGCCATTACCAGCTCCACTGTGTCCAGGGAATCTGCTCCCAGGTCGTTTACAAAAGAAGCCTCCGGCGTAACCTGAGCCGGATCCACCCCCAACTGTTCCACGATGATCTCCTTTACCTTTTCATCCACTGCTGCCATTTTTTCACCTCCTCCTTTTTTGGGAATCTTCTTAAATTCATTTTCTATTTATTTCTTGCTTTTAGAATCTTGGTTTTGCCATTCTGAAGGAGTCTCCCTCCGGGAGATACCGAAGAATCTATAGAATTTAATTTCCAAACAGATTCTTCGTCTCTACGAGCCGAAAAGCATTAACGGCCTTCGGACTCAGAATGACGATTACTGTTCTTTCTTTTTTTCCTTTTTCTGTCTTCCTTTTTCCTTTGTCTTTTTTTGCTACCTGCTACTTGCTACAAGCTACCAGCTTCCTTACATCAGCAGCCCGCCGTCCACCTGAATCACCTGTCCCGTTATGTAACTTGCTTCATCCGAAACCAGAAAAGTAACAAGATTTGCCACGTCCTCCGGCAGTCCTTCTCTTCTCAAAGGTATGGAAGAAAGGAAAGCTTTTTTGGCTTCCTCGGGAATTTTCTCGGTCATCTCGGTCTTTATATATCCGGGAGCCACCGCATTGACGGTTATGTCTCTTGAAGCTAGTTCCTTGGCTAAAGATTTAGTCAAACCGACCAGACCGGCTTTGGAGGCAGAATAATTTACCTGACCGATATTCCCCATCAGTCCCACTACCGAGCTTATGTTTACAATCCTTCCCGATTTTTGTTTCAGCATAATCCTGGAAACCGCTTTGCTCAGGTTAAATGTCCCTTTGAGATTGACATCTATTACCTTATCCCAGTCTTCCTCGCTCATTCGTATCAAAAGTCCGTCCCGGGTAATGCCGGCGTTATTGACTAAAATATCGATCTGAAGAAATTCCTCCAGTGCTTTTTTCAAGCCTGCCTCCACTCCAGAATAATTGGAAACATCCACTTTTTGGGCAAGAGTTTTTATGTTTTTCCCGGTTTGCAGCTCAGTTGCAACTTTTTCTGCCAGTTCCAGATTTACATCCCAGAGAATTAAATTCACGCCGAAGGAAGCTAACTTTTCAGAGATAGCTCTTCCAATCCCTTGGGCGGCACCGGTAATTAAAGCCACTTTGCCTTTTAAACCCATCTTTTAGACCTCAACTGCCTTATATTCCTTAATGAACTGCTCAAGCTCTGGATATTTATCTATTCCGTATAACCTGACTTCTTTAAAAGACCTCTTCAAAAGTCTCTGCAGGACTTTTCCCGGACCTATCTCTACAAAATCTCTGATATCCTGGCTGTAAAGATATTCCATCGACTGATGCCACAGAACCGAGCTAGTAATCTGCTCGACCAGAAGAGATTTCAGCTCAACCGGATCTTTGGTCGGTGTGCCGGTAACATTCGTTATGAGAGGAACCTGACCCGGATTTATGTTAACTCCATTCAAAACCTCTGCCATCCCTTCTTTAGCCAAAGCCATCAAGGTCGAGTGGTAAGCTCCACCGACTAAGATCGGCATCACTCTCTTCGCACCGAACTTTTTGGCTAACTCCATTCCCTTTTCTACGCCTTTTAAATCTCCGGTTATGGCTACCTGATCAGGCGAGTTGAAATTGGCTGGCTGGACTATACCATAATCAGATGCCTCCCTGCACAATTCAAGAACCTTATCTCTGGACAATCCGATAATTGCCGCCATAGTCCCTTTTTCTTTGTCACAGGCCTTTTGCATAAGAAGGCTCCGGTGCTTGACTGCTTTGAGACCATCTTCGAACGAGAAAAATCCTCCGCAGACTGCGGCTGAATATTCTCCTAAGCTATGTCCTGCCACAAAAGATGGGAGAATATTTTCCTTTTTCAGAAACTGCCACAGGGATACGCTGTGCACAAAGATGGCTGGCTGGGTATATTTGGTCTGAACCAAAACTTCTTCTGGTCCTTCAAAACAAACTTTGGCTAAATCATATTCCAGGATCTGCGAGGCTTTTGCATAAAGCTCTTTTACCTCAGCCGAGAATTCATATAAATCCTTAGCCATTCCCACATACTGGGAACCCTGACCGGGAAAGATGAAAGCGAATTTCTTGTCCATAAATTTTGTCTTCGAGATATTCCAACAGGTCATTGCGAGGAGGTCCTTTGACCGACGAAGCAATCTGTCAGAGAAACGGATTGCTTCGCCCCTTAGGGAGTTCGCAACGGCATCTAAAATATCTTATTATTTTCCTTTTTCAGTTTTCCATTTTCCTTTGCTTTTTACTGTTCCTTGTTGGTTCCCTGACCTACAAGGCTCCGTTGGTGAGGACACCAACGGAGAGCATTTAACCTTTTTCTCTTGCTGCCAGCTATCAGCTACTTGCTACCAGCTTTTATTACCATCTAACCACTGCCGAGCCCCAGGTAAACCCTGCTCCAAAAGCTACCAGCAGAGTAACGTCTCCCGATTTTACCCGGCCGGATTTCCTTGCCTCATCCAATGCAATCGGGATAGAGGCAGCCGAGGTATTTCCGTATTTATCTATATTGACGAAAACTTTTTCCATAGGCAGTTTCAGGCGTTTGGCAGTTGCCTCGATGATTCTTATATTTGCCTGATGGGGAATCAAAAGGTCAACCTGCTCCGCAGTGAGATTCGCTTCCTTTAAAGCCCGCATTGCGGCATCACCCATTGACCTGACAGCTGATTTGAAAACCTCACTTCCTTCCATCTTAATGAACTGGTCACCATTATCGATATTTTCTTTAGTCAGGGGAGTCCTGGTTCCGCCAACCGGTATGTGCAGAAGATTAGCCAGGGAACCATCCCCGCATAAATAAGTGGATAAAATGCCCTTATTGTTTTCCTGAGTCCTCTGAACGATAGCTGCGCCAGCCCCGTCACCGAAAAGAACACAGGTGTTCCGGTCGTTCCAGTTAGTGATCTTCGAGAGAACCTCCACTCCGATTACCAGGATGGTTTTGTATTTTCCTGAGTAGATGAACGACTGAGCAACTGAAAGACCGTACAGGAACCCACTACAAGCTGCGACTATGTCCATCACTGCTGCATTTTTGGCACCTAACTTATCCTGGAGAATACAGGCAGTCGAGGGCAAAAGATAATCGGGAGTGACGGTTCCAATCAGAATCAAATCGAGTTCCTCTGGTTTTATCTTTGCCTCCTCCATCGCTTTTTTTGTAGCTTCAAAGGATAAATCCGAGGCGGCTGTTCCATTATCTGCAATTCTTCTTTCCTTAATGCCGGTGCGGGTAGTTATCCATTCATCCGTGGTGTCTACTATCTTCTCCAGATCCGCATTGGTCAAAACTTTTTCCGGAGTAGAGGAACCAGTTCCGGTTATTACCGCTTCATA
>DATKKH010000135.1:0-7694 GCA_035543035.1 Terriglobales bacterium
TGTTTCCAGTTCAGCGTGTAAGTAGCTACTAACTTTCCTTTTTGAAACTTCTTTATAATAGAGACATCCTTGTCTGGTTCATAGTTCTTCATTGCCTGCTCGATTTCATAATCAGCCTCAGTATCCATACCCAGAAGATAACCTGCATAAGCTCTGTTTCCGTTCGGCGGGTTAGCAGTTATTCCCATGTAACCCTCTTTCCATGAAGCCTTCTGCTGTGCAGGAGAAAAAGGTGCATCTTTTGTTCCCACTTGGAACATGCGATTAGTTCGATCTTTCTCATACTGGATAAAGACCCTACCTGAATCATCTACTAAAATGTTACCCGCAGCACCCCAATTGGTTGGTTTATCTGTACCCATTTCAGGATCTGTTGCTATTGGATACCGACATACCAGATTCCCATTTAGATCTATTTTCTCCACGTAAGGATGTGCAATACGAAAATTGCCTGTATATATATTCCCTTCTTTATCAATGCTCATTCCCTCGTCGAAACCGACTCTAACATTAGGAATAACACCTATAAAAGACCCTGCGGAGCTGAATCTCTGGACACGGTTGTTTATAATGTCTGATATATAGATATCTCCATTAGATGCAACTTTGAAAGCAGTGGGTCCTATTGGAATTCCTTGGGCGTTTTCACTTAGCCCGAATGTGCCTGGTTTTGATAACTCATTGTTATCTGACAGGTTTTTCTCCCCCCATTGTGCCGATAAAACAATATTCGGCACATAGGTGCCTTGGTTAGTGCTATCAGCACCGTTACCCAGGACCGGCAGTATCATGAATAGAATTAGTGCAATTATTTTAGAATAGACCTGCACAGGTAACCTCAACTGATGTGAATTGAGTCACCATAATGATAAGCAAAATTGGATAGAAAGCAAGATTTTTCAATAAGGAAATTCGTGTCCAGCTCGACCTACCTTAACTTAAAATTTATGTTGAACTCATCCTCCATCCTCTTTACCTTAAAAAGAGAAGGGGGAGAAAGTCCCGCTCTTCTTAAGAGAGGGATTTAGAGTGAGTTCGTTTTTGGTAGGGACGACCCGGCGGATCGTCCCTACACTTCCCCATACAGGCTAATTAGTTTAGTCTTTCCTGCCGATTCAAATATAAGGGTTATTTTGCGCAGGGGTGGAACCTACCTCCACTCAGATATGCAAACAATTGCACTTTTTTTCTTGCATTTTAAACCATTAGACTGTTAATTAAAGCAAAACTTTAAGATATCAAAGAAATGAGCCAATACCCCTGGGAGGAAAAGAAAGAGGACGCGGCAAAACTGCTTAAAGCCGCAATCGAGTCCAGAATAAACGAGCTGACTGAGCTGAACCGCAGGCTAAAGAAGAAAATATTCGACCTGCATACGATATTCGAACTCAGCCGGAAATTGAACTCATTTCTGGATATGGATTCACTTCTGGAAAACATTCTTTTAACCTGTATTCACCAGCTGGAAGCCAAAGGTGCTTTCATTTCGGTTCAAAGCTCCTCAGAGGATAAATCGCTTTCTTTTTCAAAATCCAAGGGGATAGAAATGCCTGTGCAATGGTCTTTATCACTGGATTCCAATCTGGCAAATTATCTGGCGATGAAGATTAGGCCGCTCCAAATAAAGGAAATTATACAGGAATTGAAAGTTAATCCTGACGAATTTAAGTCGGGCAATGGGCTTGAGCCTGAGGTGGTGGCTCCTCTGGTGATAAAGGATAAGTTAAGAGGGATTCTTCTGCTATCGGAGAAAGTCTCCGGACTTCCCTATAGAGACGATGATCTGGAGTTCCTCTCAATTCTGGTCAATCAGGTAGCAGTGGCAGTGGAGAATACGCTTCTTTATCAAAACGAAAAAAAGGTAAACTCGGAGCTAAACAAAACCCAGCAGCAGTTAGCCCAGGCAGAAAAACTTGCCGCACTGGGACAGCTCTCTGCCGTCATTGCGCATGAGGTGAATAATCCCCTGGGGATAATCAAAAACTATCTGGCGATTCTTTCCCAATCTATTAAAAAGAACGATGAATGCTGGCAGCACCTGAAAGTGGTAAAAGAAGAGGTCGACCGCATAGCCCGGATCATCAAGCAGCTTTTAGATTTTTATCACCCAAAATCCGAGAATAAAAATCCAACTGACATCGGTTTTCTCCTAGAAGACACCCTGACTTTTGTAAAAGAGCAGTTTTCAAAGAATAAAATTCAGATTGTTGAGAAAATCGCTTCGGACCTGCCAATGGTAGAGGCTTTTCCGGATGAATTAAGGCAGGTGTTCTTGAACCTTCTGATGAACTCCAGAGACTCTATGCCCAAAGGCGGAAAAATAGAGGTCTCTGCCCGGCTGGAAAACGACAAGCTGGAAATCGAATTCAAGGACACCGGTTCAGGGATCGAGGAAAAAGACCTTCACCGGATTTTCGAGCCCTTTTACACTACCAAGGACAAAGGGTCAGGTTTAGGCTTGTGGATCACCAACGAGATAATCAAAAGGCACGGCGGCGAAATAAAGGTAAAAAACAGGGAAGATAGAAAGGGAACCTGTTTTAACCTGATACTTCCTGCTGGAGACTTGAGATGAAAAGGAAAATCCAGGAAAAGATATTAGTTGTTGATGACGAGCTGAGGATGTGCGAAAGCCTGAAAACTCTTCTGTCTAATTCCGGATATGAGGTAGAGGCTGTGCAAGATGGGGAGGAAGCGATTCAGTTGATTAATGAAAATAATTTCGACCTGATATTAGCTGACATAAAAATGCCCAAGGTGAGCGGCGTGGATATCTTAAGAACAGCCAAATCCAAAGATACTGACAATCTGGTTATCTTGATGACCGGCTACGGCTCCCTTGACACGGCAATTCAGGCCATAGAGGAGGGAGCTTACGATTATTTTCTCAAGCCGATCGAGTTTGACGAGCTGGAAAGGGCGATCAAAAGAGGTCTGGAAAAAAGAAAAGCGGATACAGAGCGAAAAAGACTGCTGGAGGAGTTAAAAGATGCTAATCAGGAGCTTGAAAAAAGGGTAGATGAGTTGAATGCCTTGTATCTGGCAGGAAGAGCCTTAAGCTCGACCGATACCCTGGAAGACCTGTTAGCCAACATACTTTCTTTAGCCACCAAGGTCATAGGGGCGAAGATTGGCTCAATCTTATTGCTGGACACTGATTCGAAAACCCTATCCATAAAATCGGCTATCGGGCTGGACAAACAGATTATAGCGGAGACCAGACTGGAATTAGGTAAAGGAGTATCCGGTTACGTGGCAGAAAAAGGTCAGCCTCTTTTAGTCGAGAACATAGAAAAAGACCCCCGCTTCAAAAGAATATCCAAAGAAAAATACGAAACCAAATCCTTAGTTTGCACCCCCTTGGAAGCCAAGGGAAAAATCTTGGGGGTAATCAACCTGAACAATAAGGTCTCAGGAGAGGTTTTCAATTCCGAAGATCTGAAGCTGATCACCACCTTTGCCTCCCAGGCTGCAATAGCCATAGACGACGCTTATAATTTCGAGCAGAGCAGAAAAAAGATCGCTCAGCTTTCGGTTCTGCACCAGATAGCCTCTCGCTTTTCGACTTTGGATGATTTCGAGGAGCTTTCCGGTTTTATTTTCGAAGAGCTCAAGAAAATTATGCCGCTGGACTTTTCGTTCTGGTTCGACTGGGACGAGAAAACCCAGAAAGCCAGGCTTTCCCTAGCTCAGGGAATAGAAAAATCATCAAAGGAAAAAGCCCTGGGATTGGAGATTCTGATCCCGGACCTGGACATATTCGATCGCGACAGACTCTGCGGGAAGCTCAAGAGCAGATTGAGCGAGGTAGCAGTAATTCCCCGGGAAAGCTTCTTTTGTTCCTTCCCGATCCTGGCAGAGGGTGCCTTTCACGGTATCATCTGCGCCGGGAACTTCAAACAGGTTCCTTTGACCAAAGAAGAAGAAGAGATCATCCATATTGTCGGCTCGCAGGCTGCCTCCATCTATGAAAGGCAGAGAGCTATACTGAGCGCAACCAGACTTCTAACTATGGGAAATATGATGTCCGAGATAACCCACGACCTGAAGAAACCTCTGACCAATTTAAAAGGGGTCATTCAATTGTTGAAAGAAGGCAAAAGAGAGGGGAAAAAGGAAGAGCTTTTGGATATACTTAACCGGGAGATTCAAAGGGCAAGTGAGCTGGTCAGGGAACTGGTCGATTTCTCCAATCCAAGCAAATACCAGACCGAGAAAAAATCGATCCTTTTACCTTTGGAAAAAAGTCTGAAATTACTTCGGACCGACATAGAGAAAAACAAGATCAAGTTAATCAAGAGCTTCCCGGATAATCTCCCCCAGATTTACATCAACGAGAACGAGATTCTGGAAGTTTTTATAAACGTCCTTTTAAATGCTATCGAGAGCATGGCAGCAGGTGGAGAGTTGAAAGTCGAGCTGGGAAGACATTATGATCCTCAAAAGCAGGACAGCTTTTTGGAAATCTGCATTACTGACCAGGGAGTGGGGATTGCCAAAGAGAATCTCAACCGGATTTTTGAACGGTACTTCACCACCAAAGAGGGAGGCTCTGGTTTGGGGCTGTCCATTGTTGAGAGAATAGTCAAAGCCCATAATGGTTTTTTTAAAGTGGAAAGTCGGTTAAATAAAGGGACGAAATTTGTCATTTATCTTCCGTGCAGTTGGTGAATATTCTGCATTTTTGCCGATAAAATAATTATCGAAACCGTATGAAAGATAAAGTAAAACTGCTGGTAATTGACGATGACCCTACAGTGTCCTGGCTTTTAGGTGAGGGATTAGGGGAGGGGTATGAGATACTTTCTGCCCGGGACGGCAGCGAGGGTATCAAATACCTTTCTCAGTCCAAACCGGACCTGATACTTCTGGACATCAAAATGCCCGGGCTCAACGGTATCCAGGTTCTGGAGCAGATAAAGGAGATGGATCGTTTATCAGAAGTTATCATGCTCTCCGGACATGGAGAGACTAAAAACGTAGTCGAGTCTATCCGGCTGGGAGCATCAGAGTTCATCAACAAACCGTTCGATGTCAAAGAAGTTGAAATCCACATCCAGAAGGTCCTGGAAAAAAACCGGCTGCAAAGAGAGCTGGACCAGGTCAAATCGGAATTACAGGCTAAGTCGCAGTACGATAAGCTAATAGGCGAATCTTTTGCAATATCGCAGGTGAAAAGCTTGGTAGAACAGGTGGCAGATTCTGAATTAACTGTTCTGATCCGCGGGGAAAGCGGAACCGGAAAGGAGATAGTTGCACGGATGATCCACAGCTTGTCCAGCCGGAGGAATGAGCCTTTTATAAAGCAGAACTGTGCAGCCATACCCCGGGAGCTTTTGGAGGCAGAGCTGTTCGGGTATGAAAAGGGTGCCTTTACCGGCGCGCACAAGACCAAACCCGGGAGATTCGAGACCGCGCATAAGGGAACGATGTTCCTGGACGAGATCGGGGATATACCTCTGGAGCTTCAGGCTAAACTGCTTCAGGTCCTGGAGCAGCACGAGTTCGTCAGGGTGGGCGGGATAAAAAACATCCAGGTGGACGTGAGGATCGTCTGTGCCACCAACCGGGATCTGGAAAATGCACTGGAAAACCAGCTCATGCGGGATGATCTTTATTATCGTTTGAATGAAGTCACCATCCGGATGCCGTCGCTTAAAGAAATAAGAGATGATATTCCTTTCCTGGTAGACCATTTTCTGAAAAAGTATAATCTCGAATATAAAAAGAATTACTCCCAGCTTTCACCCAGGAGCATAAAACTGTTGCAGGAATATAACTGGCCCGGAAATGTCCGGCAGTTAGAAAATCTGATCAAGCAGATTGTAGTCCGGCAGGACGAGAACATCATCGCGGACACTATCAGGGCAACTATCGTCCCTACTGAGGCCACAGAAGAGTTCGGAGCACCAGGCGGAGAAAAAGAATATTCTCTCAAGAAACGGGTAGCTCACTCCATAGCGAATCAGGAGAAAAAACTGATCCTGGAAGTCCTGAATAAAACCAACTGGAACCGGAGAAAAGCAGCAGAGCTTTTAGAGATAAGTTATCGCTCCCTCCTTTATAAGATCAAAGAATACCGGATCAACGAGACCGGAGAATAACCGATTGATGAATTTTCTTATGTAAGCGACTGCGTAGATTGTGAACAGGGTTGCATATAAAGTTTTATAAAATAGATAAAAGTATAAATTGTTCATCTTTTTGCGCCGGATACCTACAATTAATCAAGTCAATAGAAAAACCAAATCTCTTCTTTCCTTTCGTGTAAGCCTCTGCGGGTCCTTGAGTTACACATTATCCGGTTTCGAACTAAGAATTATAAAATTTATATTTCTAAAATCAAAAGCTATGAGTCAAATGGATAACCTGTGGCATAAGTTTTGCTTTTTTTGATGCAGGTTAAGTAATTTATTGATGCCCCTTCGTGGAAGAATAGATTGAACAATGCTTTTTAGGCTGGGATGCCGACTTCTATTTTTTTAGTAAAAACAGCAGAACAAAAGATTTTTTAAGCCAGGAATAAAAATTCGTTTAAAGGAGATTTTGAATGGAAACTTTCAAGGACGAACAAGTTTACCAGGAAGGTGAAGAAAGAGAGGAGATGGATCAGTTTTATAAGAATCACCGGAACTTTGGACTCAGGGCAAAGCATGAGTTAAAAAGAGCGGAAAGATATTGCGAATTTCTTTCCCTTTTAATAATCGATTTGAGCAGTCTCTCAAAATTTGCCAAAAGAGGAGCTCTAAGAAGTTACCGCCGAATGGAGGCTCTCCTGGAGGAGCTGGAAACGCTGGTCCAGAAAAGTGTTCGGGAGACTGATTTAGTCTCGGGAGTCGAGGACCATAAGCTTCTTTTACTCCTCTCCGAGACTCCCAAAGAGGGTGCCAAAAGCCTGGCAAAGAGGTTAGGGGAGAGGGTAAAATATTATATTTCCAATGCAGTCAAAACCCCTCCTGGCTGGCAGGTACCGGTGAATATCTTTTCCTATCCGGATCGTAAAGGAAAAGACAAATTCTTAAGCTTCATTCAGGAAATCACTCAGTCGTAAATCCTTTGAAGTTTATCACGCTTGACAGGGATGTCATCTGCATTTAAAAGAGAATTCAAAAAATCTAAAAATACCTCAAAGCTGAGATTTGTTTCTGCTTATTTCAGTGTACTCACAAGGCAGTGATCTTACACTCTCTCTTTTGAGGAGACGGCAAGGGAGAGGTTAAGAAAACATTCTGTCATTACGAGGAGTTCATCTGGACGACGTAGCGATCTGTTTTCCTCAAAGTAAAAGGATTGCTTCGCCTTCGGCTCTCAATGACAAAAAAGAGACGCATGGCTATGCGTCTCTACAGATTTTCTCCCCTCTCCTTTCAAGAGAGGGAAAGGGTGAGGTAAAGTCGTAACCCTATCTTGCCCAAAAGGTGGGGCATCTAACATTATTTTATCAGAAGCATTTTCTTGACCTCAGAAAACTCAGGGGCTGCCAGTTTGTAAAAATAAATTCCACTGGTAACTGAATTACCCCTTTCATCTTTCCCGTCCCAGATTGTTCTGCGAATGCCGGGTGATTGGTATTCGTCCAACAGGGTTTTCACTTTCTGTCCCAGGATATTGTAAATGCAAAGACTGACGTGGGCAGGCTTGGGCAGATAGTATTCGATGGTCGTAAACGGGTTAAATGGGTTAGGATAGTTCTG
>DATKKH010000136.1:0-6474 GCA_035543035.1 Terriglobales bacterium
AAAAGCGCACACTGATGCGGTTTCAAACTGAGCTTTTTCTCGAGTGCGACCTTGTTGCAGTTGTGAAACCACGAAGCTAATCCTAACGAAGCTGAGGCGAGATACACGTTCTGGGTGATCAGGCCGGTGTCGACAAAGTAATATGATTTTTGAATCTCCGGATCGTAGAGCCCCGGCTCCTGAAATCCTGCATACTTGAACCTATCGGTATCGACGACGTAGATAAAGCGGACCGGAGCGTTCGCACCAGCGTTTTCCTGTCCCGGGCCGATCGCCAGCGCGCGGCTGTCACCGACTGTGACCGGAGTCAGCCTGTGAGAATCAGGTTCATACAGATACGTCCCTTCTTCCCTGGCAACATAGACACAGATCTCCTGCGAATTACTCGCCGATCCCGCAGTCCGACCCGGGCCTCCAAAAGGTCCCTGAACACGGTTGACTCCCTGGGCAGCCCAGAGGATGTCCGACAGAATCTGCAGTGGAATTGTTTTATCGCTGATGGCTCGGGAAGTTCTTCTCTTCCTCAGAGCTTCAAAGACTGTCCCGCACTGGTCAAAAACCGGTGAAGGAAGTGTGATGGGCTGTAGATCTCTGATCTTGCTGTTTTTCATAGTATTCCTTCACAACTTTCATTGTTGCCTTTTTCACCCAGTCGGCTACTTAAGATACACAAAAGCCGGCTGTTGCCAAACGATGTTTTCCTGTTGTGTCAGGTCCCCAGACCCGATTCGCCTGAGGCGAACTGTCAGGAGTAGCTATGACAGAACGTCAAACAGGACAGAACGATGTTCTGTCCCTACCTTTTTAAACTGATCACGTGCTCGCAGAACCTTCCGCCGGAGGGTAAAGACTCGGTGATTTTATAGGAGAGGTTTTCACCCAGCGATTCGATCAGGGTTTTCTCCATCGTGGTATGAGCCTCACACAGCTTGGGATCATCAAAAGGATAGGGGCATTTGAAAAGCCTGATCACCATCTTGTCATCCGAATATTCCGTTACTTCCCCCTGGCAGTTGATCATTTCGAATACCCTTATCAGAAAAAGCCCGGCTGATTTTACATCATCCGGCTTGACCCTTTTTTTGCCCCTCTCTGCGATCTCCTTACCATAGGTTTCGCTGACTTCCCTTATCAGATCCAGCCCTGCCTGCCCGAATTTCTGATATAGCCCTTTGTAGATGGTGTGGATTCTCTGGAGCAGCCCGGTGGTGGCGCTTTTGTATTTTTCGTCTATGGGTATATCCTTAAAATATACCCCTTCTGGAATTTTGATCAAAATGACCTCTTATTCTAATCCATTCACGGTTGACATTTTTATGTAGGACATCCGCCTTCGGCGGATAGGTTTGTTTATTTATCGCAAGGCTGAAACCTTGCCCTGCAGTCTTACACCCTCTCCCCTTGTGGGAGAGGGAGAGGGGTCACCCTCCCCTATCCCCTCCCATCAAGGGAGGGGAATCTCTACTGCAACACCTTGTAGACAATGTCGTGGTCTCTAACCTTGTCTTTGACCTTTATCCCGATCGAATCTCCCGGCTTTGCTTCTGGAACGCTCTGATGCTCTATCTGAATCGAATCGACTGTTTGCTCGATATCCGTAGTATGTCCCTTGATATGAATCTTGTCACCGGCTTTCAAAACCCCTTTGGTTATGTCTATGGCCGCCACGCCGATCTTGGAAAAATAGCTGGCTACTTTTCCTATCTCTTCTTCTGGCATTTTTCCCCTCCTTGAAACGAAAGTTTATATTGTGCCGGCTATGGTTATCCTGTGAACTCCTCCTAAATCCCCGTAGGAGGAAAAAGCATAATCGAATTTATATTTTTTCCAGTTTATCCCGAAGCCGAAAGATAGTCCAGCCCATTTATCCTTATCCAGACCGGTCTTGTAGTTTTCCCCAAAAGAGGTCCATCCCACCCGCAGGAAGACTGGCTTCAAATAGGTCAGCTCACCGCCCAGGCTAACGTAGACATTATTATCAAAGGGAATGGATACGTCCCCGACTACCAAAAGCGGAACCTCTTTCAGACTGTGCGAGATTCCCAATTTCACGACAGTAGGAAGAGGGTCTTTATGGCTGGAGGCAAACCCTTTGAGCTGGAAACCCAGGTTTTGCACTACTGCTCCGAATCTGGTGCGCTCGTCTTTGTGCTGGTAGAATCCTCCCAAATCCAGAGCCAAGGCATCTGAAGAATGGCCCTGAGCACCCTCGCTCTCGAGGATGAATTTGACGTTAGCACCCAGGTCGAATCTAGGTTTGATTTTTCTGGCATAGGAGAAGGCAAAGGACAAATCTGCAGCTCCAAATGTCCCCAGGCTCTTGCCTAAATCATCAGTCTGCTCCATTGTACCATAGTTGAAATAATTTATTGACAAGCCGAGGATGGTTTTCTCAGAATAGGGATGGACATAACCCACAAATCCTGACTGGATGTCAGTCACATAATTGTTATAATAGGTGATAAAATGCCTGCCTTTTAACTGTGATAGTCCAGCCGGGTTGAAATAGAGGGCGGATTCGTCGTCCGATAATCCTACAAAAGCGCCTCCCATAGCATTAGCCCGCGACCCGACTCCGATTTTCAAAAAAGAATAAGCAGTCGTCCCCACCTTTGAGTTGGTTGCATATAAAGAGGAGTTGATGAATAAAAGGAGTATTACTGAAAGGATTATTTTCTTTTTCATTGTTTCCTCGTTTTGGACTTTTTCTTAACGAAATCTACTATACGCGTTGATATTTGTCAATAAATTTCAGAAAGACAGGTCATGGGTTGTAGGTGGTAGGGAAAACCTACTACCTATCACCTATTACCTACGACCTTTATCAGAAATCACCATCCTTTTACTGTCCTATTCACTATATCCTGAGTCAGCTTATCAATCGCCTGGGATTTACCATAAGCTTCGGACGAATCAGCTGGAAAAGTCGCCCATCCCTGAAGGCTATCTTCCTCCCAGACATTCTCGCTGCGCTTTTGGTCCTCGACAATTATCTTCACATAGATTCTGGAAATATACTCTTTCACATTCTCGTTTTCATCGAAAGTATAAGCATCTTTTTGATATTTGAGGATAGTGCCCCTTAGCACTGCATCTGCCGTTCTCTCGTTAACTACCTTGAGGGTATTATCCTGCACAAAAGCCAGGACCAGCTTGTTGGTAAGCTCCTCTCTGATTCCGTATTCTTCGGTTTGGTTTTCAAATAAGGGAATGGCTATGGTCTTAATACCAGGCAAACCGGCACCGCTGAAGGAATAAGGACCACAGGAAAGTAGAGTAGCGAGTAGCGAGAATATAGTAGCAAGGGTGATCAAGTGCCAATAGCGAATAACCAATCGCGAATCGCGAAATTTCTTGCTCATCTGATTACCTCGCCGTTTTTGATTACTGAATGAACCAAGTTAACTCCGTAATGATAAGGTATCTCTTTGTAATTTCTCACATCCCAGAGGACTATATCTGCTTTTTTCCCTGGTTCTAAGCTTCCAATTGAGTTTCCTTGATCTATCGCATAAGCTGAATTAATAGTTGCCGCAGTTATCGCTTCAGCCGGCGTGAGTTTCATATGCTGACAGGCTAAGCTCAAAATAATAGGCATCGCCTCTGTAAAAGAGCTGCCCGGGTTAAAATCCGTAGCTAATGCTACTGGCACACCCATTTCAATCATTTTACGTGTCGGAGGGTAATTATCTTTACCCAATCCGAAAACCGCACCCGGCAATAAAACCGCGATCGTCCTTTCCTCGCTCATTCTGTGCATACCGAGGTCAGAGATGAACTCCAAATGGTCGGCAGAAATAGCTTTGACTTCCGCAGCCAATTCCGCCCCGCCTGAAGGAGTCAGCTGGTCCGCATGAAGTCTGGGTTTCAAACCGTATTTCTTCCCTGTCTCCAGTATTCTTTTGGACTCATCTACACTGAAGACATTTTTCTCGCAGAAAACATCGCAAAACAAAGCCAATTTCCTTGTAGCTACCTCCGGGATCATCTGATTAATCAGCAGATAGATATATTCTTCTCTTCCCTCTCTATATTCATCCGGAATCTCATGCGCCCCTAAGAAAGTAGGGACTAAATCCAGAGGATGAATTTGATTTAATTTCTTGATAGCCTCCAGAATTTTGATTTCATCCTTTAGAGAAAGCCCATATCCTGATTTCGCCTCGATCGTCGTAGTACCATAAGCTAAAAACCTGTCCAGACGAGGCAAGGCTAATTTAATCAACTCGTCTTTTGACAACTGCCGCACTGATCGGACACTTGACCTTATTCCACCACCCGCCCGTGCAATCTCTTCATAACTTTTCCCTTTTATCCTTAATTCAAACTCTTCTTCCCTGGTAGCTCCAAAAACCGGATGAGTATGGCAGTCCACAAATCCTGTAAGGACTATTTTGTCTTTGGCATTTATGACTTTTGTTTTTTTGTCTAACTTTATCTGAGCCAGGACCTCTTGCGTTTTCCCCACCGCGACAATTTTTTCTCCGGAAACAGCTACAGCTCCATCCTCAACCAAACCCAGATCCTCCATCTCCTTTCCCCTTCGAGGACCTTTTTTACCAGAGGAAAGGGTCAAAAGCTGCTTTGCGTTTTTTATGAGGAGTGTAGCTTTTTTCATCTTTTTCGTCTCACGTCTTACTTCTCACGTCTAACTTTATAGCTCGATAAATCGAGCAACTACAGTTTTTTTCTTTTTTCTTTTTCCATCTTCCATTTTCCTTCTTCCATTTTCCTTTTATTTCATCATCGGTATCTTAATCCCCTTCTCCTTCGCCACCTTGATTGCCTCTTCGTATCCAGCATCAGCATGCCTGGCAACTCCGATTCCCGGATCGTTGGTCAGCACTCTTTCCAATCTCAGCTTCATTTCTTTTGAGCCGTCTGCAACTGTTACCATTCCGGCATGAATCGAATTTCCTATTCCCACCCCGCCCCCATGATGCACCGAAACCCAGGAAGCGCCGGAGACTGCGTTCAAAAGTCCATTAAGAATTGGCCAGTCTGCGATCACGTCCGAACCATCTTTCATTCCTTCGGTTTCCCTGTAGGGAGACGCCACAGAGCCACAATCCAGATGATCTCTACCGATCACTATTGGAGCTTTTATCCTTCCTCTTTTAACCAGCGAGTTGATAATCCCGCCGAAATGCGATCTTTCACCATAACCCAGCCAGCAGATTCTTGCAGGCAGACCCTGGAATTGAACCCTTTTCGAGGCTAATTTTATCCAGCGGCACAAGGGCTCGTCCTGCTTGAACTCTCTTAGCACGATTTTATCGGTGACCTTTATGTCTTCAGGATCGCCTGACAATGCCGCCCAACGAAAAGGTCCTTTGCCCAGGCAGAACAAAGGTCTGATATAGGCCGCAACAAAGCCAGGAAAGTCAAAAGCGTCCCCTACACCGGCTTTTTTTGCCTGACCCCTGATATTGTTGCCATAATCGAAAACAATCGAGCCAGCTTTTAAAAATCCCAGCATCGCCTGAACATGCCTGGCAATCGATTCCATCGACCGCTTGATATATTCATCCGGATCATCCTTTCTCAATCTCAGAGCCACTTCAAAAGAAATTCCGCCTGGAACATATCCGTTTAACTCGTCGTGGGCACTCGTCTGATCAGTTACGATGTCCGGAATTATCCCTCTTTTCAAAATCTCCGGATGAGTATCAGCACAGTTTGCCACCAAGCCTATCGAAATAGCCTTGCCTTTATTCTTAGCCTTGAGTACCATATCCAATGCTTCATCCAGGCTCTCGACCATTTTGTCGCAGTAGTCCTTGGAGATTCTTCTTTCGATTCTCTTTTTATCCACTTCAACGCAGAGAACCGCTCCCCCATTCATCGTAACTGCCAAAGGCTGTGCGCCACCCATACCTCCCATTCCACCGGTCAGGATAAATTTCCCTTTTAAATCTCCACCAAAATGTTTTTTTGCCACTGAAGCAAAAGTCTCATAAGTCCCTTGCAATATTCCCTGGGTTCCGATGTAAATCCAGGAGCCGGCAGTCATCTGGCCGAACATAATCAAGCCCAATTTTTCCAGCTCCCTGAATTTTTCCCAGTTAGCCCAGGCAGGAACCATCATCGAGTTGGAAATAAGGACTCTTGGTGCATAGGTATGGGTCCTGAAAATCCCTACCGGCTTGCCGGATTGAACTAAGAGGGTCTCATCTCCTTCCAGATTTTTCAAAGCTTCCACAATCGCATAATAAGATTCCCAGTTGCGGGCAGCTTTTCCGCTGCCGCCGTAGATTATCAGCTCCTGCGGTTTCTCAGCAACTTCCTCATCTAAGTTATTCTGCAGCATCCTCAAAGCTGCCTCCTGGTGCCAGCCTTTACAGGACAAACTTGTTCCACGAGGTGCTTTCACCGGTTTATATTCCATAAAAACCTCCAGTCAAACAACAGACAAGATTAAGGTGAATATCCCATCAAAAAAGAAAATTAACCCTCAAGATTGAAGAAGTCAAT
>DATKKH010000137.1:0-28927 GCA_035543035.1 Terriglobales bacterium
TAGAGATATTCCCAAGGAATCGATAATGAAAGTGATCCAAAAGGGCGAAGCTGAAGTATCAGACAATGTCTTTGTCGATTTGAAAGAAAACCTCATCGGAGGGAAATAAAATGGCAAAAAATGAAATGACTGTTGAGAAAAAAGAAAAAGAAGAGATACTGGAAAGCCAGCTTGCTCCAGGTCACAAAGCATGCACCGGCTGTGGATTAGCCTTAGCTGCCAGGACGGTTATGAATACTGCGGGCAAGGACGTGATTGTTACTGCAGCAACCGGATGTCTGGAGGTTTTTTCCACTTCTTACCCTCAATCTGCCTGGAAGATGCCCTGGATTCACTCACTCTTTGAGAACTCAGCCGCGGTAGCTGCCGGGATAGAGGTGGCACTGAAAGCATTGGGCCGGGAAAAAGAAGCCAAAATCATAGCCCAGGGCGGAGATGGAGCAACTGCAGACATTGGAATAGGATGTCTTTCCGGGATGTTCGAAAGAGGCCATAATATTCTGTATGTCTGTTACGACAACGAAGCCTATATGAATACCGGCGTGCAGAGAAGCGGTTTGACTCCTTTTGAAGCTTGGACATCTACCAGCCCTTCGGGAAAAGTTTCTTGGGGAAACCCGACTGGGAAAAAGCCAATGCCTGCCATTGCTGCAGCACATGGGATTCCTTATGTTGCCACTGCCTCAGTTGCCTATCTAAAAGACATAGAGAAGAAAGTAACAAAGGCTCTGAGCATCGTAGGTCCCAAATACTTACAGATTCATGCACCCTGTCCTTTAGGCTGGGCGCACGAGCCATACGATACCATAAAAGTGGCAAAAGTTGCAGTTCAGACCGGGCTGATACCGCTCTACGAGATAGAAAACGGTGTAATCACTTCAGTCCGTAAAATTGCCAAGAAACTACCAGTCGAAGAATATCTTAAGCTTCAGGGCAGATTCAAACATCTTTTCAAGAAGCCGGGATTCGAAAAAGAGTTAGAAAGAATCCAAGCAATGGCAGATGCGACTATAAAAAAATTCAATCTGATGTAAGGAGAAAGAATCTCATTAAAAACCGATAGCACAGGTTTGAAAAAGCCTGTGCTATTGTTTTAGGTGGAAAAAAGAAAGACGATTCTATATATTGAAACACAAAACCTAAAATACATATAGAGGATTCTAGGAGTCAAGGGATCAAGAAAAGCTTGGAGCTGGTAGCTTGTAGCAGGGAGCAAAATCCCGTAGCGTCCGACCTTGGTGTCGGACGAAGGTCGTAGGGTAAGGCTTCAGCCTTGCGTTAATGTGATGATGAAAGAAAAAAGCAACCCCAAAGGGTTGCCCTACGAAAAAAGATTAGAAAGGAGATTTAAAATTTATGTCAACCAAAGAGCAACGAATTGCCAGTGCGGAAAAACCGGGCAAGGATGCTTTGAGACTGCATCCATTTTACAAAGGTAAAATAGAGATAGCGCCTAAATGCATCATCCGGGATTTCAAAGATTTTGCCATCTGGTATACCCCGGGAGTTGCCCAGCCCTGCAAGGAAATAGCAAAAGATCAAAATAAGGTCTATGAGCATACCAATAAAGGTAATGCAGTGGCAGTGGTCTCAGACGGAACTAGGGTCTTGGGTCTGGGTGATATTGGTCCTGAAGCTGGGCTTCCGGTAATGGAAGGTAAAGCACTACTCTTCAAATATCTGGGTGGCGTGGATGCTTATCCTATTTGCGTCGAGACCAAAGACCCGGATGAACTGATCAAGGTGGTCAAGCTTATCCAGCCTTCTTTCGGAGGGGTGAATTTAGAGGATATTGCCCAGCCGAAATGCTTCTACATCCTTGACAGGTTAAGGGAAGAAGCGCACATCCCGGTATGGCATGATGACCAGCAGGGAACAGCTGCAGTCAACCTTGCCGGCTTGATCAATTCTCTGAAGATCGTGGGGAAGAAACTGAACGAGGTCAAAATAGCAATGATTGGAGCTGGTGCAGCCAATACTGCTACTTTAAGGCTCTTCCTGGCAGCAGGAGTGGATGCAGGCAAAGTGATTATGACTGACATCAACGGAATTCTTCATCCTGACAGAAAGGATTTTGAAACGAACGATCCACGCCACAGATTCTGCCAGATAACCAATAAAGAGAAAAAGAGAGGCGGGATTCCCGAAGTGATGAAGGGAGCAGATGTGGTGGTCGCACTTTCCGCACCTGGTCCGGGAGTAATTAAGAAGGAATGGGTTGCAGATATGGGGAAAGACCCGATAGTCTTTGTTTGTGCTAATCCAGTTCCTGAAATCTGGCCTTGGGAGGCAAAAGAGGCAGGTGCCAGGATAGTTGCCACGGGCAGGTCCGATTTCCCGAACCAGATAAACAATTCCCTTGGTTTCCCAGGAATCTTCAGAGGGACTTTAGATGTGAGAGCCAAGACCATCACCGACGAGATGGTGATTGCTGCTGCTCACGAGCTGGCTCAGACCGCACAGGATAAAGGTCTGAATGAAGAGTATATCATCCCCACGATGGATGACCCGGAGGTTTATACCCGTGAGGCAGTGGCAGTCGGGTTAAAGGCGATCGAGCAGGGATTAGCGAGAATAAAGCCTTCCAAGGCCGAGCTTATCGAGCAGGCAAACAGGATAATTAAAAGGGCCAGGGAACAGGCAAGGATGCTTATGGACTCCCATTTAATTCCAGCACCGCCGGAGGAATAAGGAAAAGGAAAAAGAAAGATGGAAAAAGGAAAAACGTAATCGTGCAGAAGTAATTGTAAGAGCGGGGTTTCCCCGCCCTGTAGCAAAATGATATAGGGAGCAAAAATTGCTATGCCCATACAAAGGATAAACAAAATGAAGAGAAAAGAAACAAAATCAAATCAAAAAAAACTGGTGATGGTGCTCACCGGGAATGGCAAGGGGAAAACCACCTCGGCATTAGGTATGGCGATGCGAGCGGCCGGACAGGGGAGAAAGGTATTGATGGTTCAGTTCATCAAAGATTTTCTGGATTATGGGGAGATTAAATTCTCCAAAAGATGTCCAGGAAAAATCGAGATACATTCGATGGGCAAAGGTTATGTGGGAATCTTCGGGGATAAACTCCCCCTGTCAGAGCACAAGAAGGCAGCCAGGAAAGCTCTAGAGTTTGCCAAGAAGCGCGCCTCTTCAGGTAAATATTTTATGGTAATTCTGGACGAGGTCAATGTGGCTCTGAATCTTAAGCTGGTAAAGATGGATGAATTGATCAAGTTCATAAAAAAGTTGCAAAACAAGGCTCACCTGGTCTTGACTGGCAGGGATGCACCAAAAAAATTGATTCAGACTGCTGATTTAGTTACCGAGATGAAGGAAATCAAGCATCCCTTCAGGAAAGGGATTCTGGCTCAGGAGGGGATTGAATACTGAAAAACAGGTTATAGGTGGTAGGCAGTAGGTAATAGGAAATAGGTGATAGGAAAAACGTGAGACAAGGGGGTAGCACCCATAAACTTGTTTGGGGGTGAGATAACAGTTTTGCATTGACAAGTTTGGCAGAAATACATAATATTAATAAAACCTAATTAAATCAAACCAATCTCAAAAAACGGGGGTTCATATGAGTCAAAAAAGCTTTAAGCTAATGATGTTGTGTATTGGCTTATCCCTCTTGTTCTTTTTTTCTACTGTGAACGCTTCAGGCCAGCAATCAAAAACCAAAAAAGGGGAGGGCAAAATGGCTATGCAGTTGACCAGCTCAGCTTTCAAGGAAGGCCATTCTATTCCGTCAAAGTATACCTGTGACGGGAAGAACGTTTCTCCTGAGATGAAATGGAGCAACATTCCCCAGGACACAAAATCCCTGGCATTAATTGTTGACGATCCAGATGCTCCGCGCGGAACTTTCGTGCATTGGGTGCTTTACGATATTCCTCCGAGTGTCACCGAGCTGAAAGAAGGGATTCCTCCTGATACCCAGCTTTCGAACGGAGCAAAACATGGAATGCCTGGATTCAACCGACCGGGTTATGGAGGACCATGTCCGCCGTCAGGGACGCACCACTACTACTTTAAGCTTTATGCTCTGGACTTTGTGCCAGCTCTCGCTGCAGGAGCTACCAAGGATGAATTACTCAAAGCTATGGAGGGACATATCCTGAAGATGGCGCAATTGATGGGGACTTATAAAAGAACGATGTAAAAAAATTCATTCAAGGGTGACACCCTCAAACTCGTTTGAAGGTGATTCAGTTTAGCGTAAGGTTTGACGTCTGACGAAATCGGTAGCCCCGTCTTGCCCTCAAGACGGGTAAACAAAAGCGATCCTGAAGGGTCGCACTACGAAAAGATTCCAAAGAAACGTCCGACACGATGGTCGGACGCTACGCCTAACAAAACCTGAAAGAGATTCCTTATGTCAAAGATTAAGGATATAAGAAGGTAGGAGCAATTCATGTCCATTGGATCCATCTGGAAATTGCCCCTACCTATTTCTCTACATTTTCTCTTTGCTTTCCAGGTATTTCATCGCCATCGTTGCAGCAGTGGCACCATCTGACAATGCGGTAACTATCTGCTTGACGTCTTTTTGTTTGACATCTCCTGCTGCAAAAACGCCTGGGACTGAGGTGCAGGAGTTTTCGTTACAGATCACGTAGCAGTAGGTATCGCAGTCGACTTTTCCCCTCAAGAAAGCAGTTTTCGGCACCAGTCCTACGTAAAAGAACACGCCCTGAGCCGGGATAACGATTTTCTCTTTGGTTTTGAGATTGACAGCAGTTACAGACTCGATCCGGTCCTCGCCATTTATGGAAGTCAGCTCGTGCTCGTAATAAAATTTCATCCGGGTCTCTTTCAGTGCCCTTTCCATCAGGATTTTTTCCGCATTGTGGCATTCGAGTCGTTCTACAAAGGTAATACTCTTGACGAACCTCAATAAATAAAGACCTTCCTGGACTCCGGAATTCCCGCATCCTACGATCACGATGTCCTTATCCTTGAAAAAAGGTCCGTCGCAAGTAGCGCAGTAAGATATACCCCTGCCCAGAAATTTCTCCTCGCCTGGAATGTTCAGTCTCCTGGGCTCGTTTCCGGTTGCCACGATTATGGTTCTGGTCTGGTATTCCCTGCGAGAGGTTTTCACTATTTTAGGGTCAGCTTGTAAATCAACGTCCAGGACCTCCTCCAGGATTATAGTAGCACCGAATTTCCTGGCATGCTCTTCCATTTTTCTTGCCAATTCCATTCCGGAGATCCCATCCGGAAAACCGGGGTAGTTTTCCACCCAGTCGGTGATAGAGATCTGGCCGCCGGGCAGGCTTTTTTCGATCAAAAGGGTATCCAGCTTGGCACGGCTGGCATATAATGCTGCAGTCAGTCCTGCAGGGCCGCCGCCCAGGATTATCAAATCATAAATCTTTCCTTTTTCTTCCGGGGCTTTGCTTTCCATAGGGGTTTTGAAAAATAGTTCTGGCATTTTCTCCTCTGAGTTTAAAATGAGCTTAGGTTTATCTTACCGATCTCCTAAAACAGGCATTTAGCTTGATTTTTATGCCTCCACAGGTTAAATTTATCACTCCTTGTGTGAGATATCTTAAAATTTATTCTACGGATAATTTTTGAGATTGTCAATTAAAAAATACGTAAAAGCAATGATGAATGAGGGATAAAAGAAAAGGAAGACGTGAGACGGAAGACGCAAGATTGTAGGGACAGAACAATGTTCTGTCCGCTGCCCCTCTTTTGCAGAGGGGTAGACGGATTGCTTCGTTGTCCCCGTAGGGATTTCTCGGTATGCACCATTACGGTGCATACCTCGCAATGACACCAATCAAAATATGAAAGTAAAAAGAGAAAGACTTCCTCTCTGGCTAAAGGTCAAACCTCCATTAGGAGAAAATTACCGGAAGGTCAAATCGCTTTTATCCTCGCTGGAGCTGCATACGGTCTGTCAGGAAGCAAACTGCCCAAATATCGGGACCTGCTTTGAGGAAAAGACAGCAACTTTCTTGATGTTAGGCAGGATCTGCACGCGTGGTTGTAGTTTCTGTGATGTGGATAGAGGAATCCCTTTACCTCTGGATGCGTCGGAACCTTCCCATATCGCTGAGGCAGTGAAGAAACTGGGTCTGGAGTATGTGGTGGTTACTTCAGTTACAAGGGATGATCTTAAGGACGGGGGTGCTTCACATTTTGCCGAAGTGATAAAAAAAGTAAGAGCATCAAATTCGGAGTGCAAAGTCGAGGTTCTGGTTCCCGATTTTAAGGGTGACCCTGGAGCGTTGAGGATAGTACTTAAGGAAAAACCTTTTGTGCTAAATCATAACCTGGAGACTGTTAAGAGACTATATCCAGTCGTCAGAAAAGGTGCTGACCATCAAAGGTCTTTGAGTCTCTTTCGAGCTTCAAAGGAATATGACAGTTCCATTTTGACCAAGTCCGGAATTATAATAGGAATGGGTGAGGAATGGGGTGAGATAATCGAGCTAATGGAGGATTTGAGAAAAGTCTACTGTGACCTTCTTACTATCGGGCAATATCTTTCCCCTTCAGATAAACATCTCCCGGTGGTGAAATATTATCCGCCTGAGGATTTCGAGAAGCTGAAGAAAATAGGTGAAAAGATGGGGTTTATGAGAGTTGAGTCAGGTCCTCTGGTCAGAAGCTCATATCATGCGAGAAAAACAGTCTATAGTCTAAAGGCTAAAGGCAAACGGAAAAAGGAAGACTGAAAAAGGAAAAAGGAGAAAGACAAAACACTATATACTGTCGGCTATTTCTGCTGTTCGTTGATGTCTTCACCACGGAGGCTTGTTGGTCGAAGACTAACAAGGAGCAGAAAACCTCTGCTACGCGGCTCATCCACTATAGCTCATAATAGTCACAAACACTTCAAGTTGATTAACTCTTCACCGGTGCTCTTAAAACAGCACAAAACAGGTCATTCTTATCAAGATTCCGAAGGAACAATTTTCTTGACTTCTCATTGAAGATAAATATTATAGGGCTTTGTTTTGCATTTGAGACCAGTTTATATCAAGTAAGTTATTTTAAAGAATAAAATCAACCTCAGATAAAGGAGGAATGGATGTTCGACACCGGCAATACTGGTTTTATGTTAGTGGCGACAAGCCTGGTGATGCTAATGACTCCAGGGCTGGCTTTCTTCTACGGTGGTTTGGTGGGTCGCAAGAACGTTCTGACGATCATGATTCAGAGTTTCGTCTCCATGGGAGTTACGACGATTATCTGGTGGGCCTACGGATACTCCCTCTGCTTCAGCGGGGGGGTCGGAGGTATCATCGGGAATCTCGACAAGGTGTGTATGATCGGTGTGACCCTGAATACACCCTCCCCCTTCGGAAGCGGAAATATACCTGAATTCGTTTTCATGGCGTACCAGATGATGTTCGCAATCATCACACCCGCGCTGATCACGGGTGCCTTTTCCAACCGAGTTCGTTTCGGGGCGTATTTGATGTTCCTGGTAGGATGGTTGACGCTGGTCTATTTCCCCTTCGTGCATATGGTTTGGGGTAATGGGCTATTGGCAAAGATGGGAGTGCTCGATTTTGCCGGTGGAATAGTTGTTCACAACATTGCCGGCATGGCGGCTCTGGCCTCAGTTCTATATGTCGGGCGAAGGCGCATCGGCGACAGCATCCCGCACAGCATTCCGCTGGTGGCGCTTGGAACCGGGCTTCTCTGGTTCGGATGGTATGGGTTCAATGCCGGCAGCGAGTTGAGGGTCGATGCTGTGACTGGTTTGGCGTTCCTGAATACTGACATTGCCGCATCTTTTGCCGGTCCGGTCTGGATGTTACTGGCATGGATTTTTGAAAAGAAACCAAAATTCCTGGGTCTGCTGACTGGTGCAGTGGCTGGCCTGGCAACCATCACCCCCTGTGCCGGTTACGTTACTCCCACCAGTGCAGTGATAATCGGCATTCTCGCGGGTATTGTTTGCTATTTTGCCGTGAATCTGAAAAACCGCCTAAAATGGGATGATGCTCTGGATGTCTGGGGCGTGCACGGAGTCGGCGGAATGCTGGGAATTATCATGCTGGGACTGATGGCGAGCAAAGCCGTCAACGCAGCCGGAGCAAATGGCTTGTTCCATGGCAATGCCAGCTTTTTTATCACGCAACTGCTGACAGTTATAGCATCATCGATCTATGCTTTCGGTTTCACCTTCTTGATGCTGCTGGTCATTAATAAAATCACCCGGGTCAAAACATCCGAAGGCGAAGAAGAAAAGGGATTGGACCAATCGCTGCATGGCGAGATGGCTTATGAAGGAATGTGATCGAAGCCGAACGTAAGTCGATAACGGTGATAACCCGTTCTTTTGTTTCTTCGCCGAGGCACTAAGACAAGGTGGCTCGGCGCTGCTGACTGACCCAATGAGTTTGTTGCTAAGACCGGCTCGTGAAATTCGACCATTCCAGGCAAAAGAAGGATGACGTGATAATATCCCGAAGAAAACGCCTATTGCTGATCGGTGTAGGAATATTTTGGTACTTATCGGAGGTTGTTGTAGCCACTCCCTCAACCCACATCTGGGCGCCCTCGACGGATATCCAGCCTTTTTCAAAATGGCATATCACCAGCGATATGTATCTGCCCGTAAAAAAAGATGAAGCGGGCATCCGCTGGAGCACGGTCACTAATTTAGGTTTAACTGTGGGAGTTTTGCCATTCAAGAATATCAATCTGGAAATCGGTCTGGATCACAAATCAGGCACAGGGATGCTGGATAATTATCCTTTATACTTTAATGCCAAATTAGGAACGCCCGAAGATGGTTTGCTAAAATATATTCCGGCTATGGCAATAGGTATTTATGACCTGGGTACCAAAAAGGGCCTGACAGATAACAACATCATTTATGCTGAAGTTGCCAAAACCTTTAAATCGGGAAAAATCTCTTTTGGAAGATTTTCCGCCGGCTATTTTACGGGTAACAAAAAACTCCTTTTGGATGACAAAGGCGAAAAGGATAATCAGGGTCCAATCCTGGCCTGGGAAAGAACTATGGATGAGATTTCCAGTAAGTTGTGGGTCTGCGCTGAATATATGGGCACAAAAAGCAGCTATGGCACGGTCAACTTCGGTTTTTCCTGGAAATTTGCGGATAATGTATCTATGATACTCGGTTACGATATCTTCAATAACCGCAACATCCCGGATGCTGCCGCTGTGCAGTTGGATATTGATTTTTAATAGTTACCTCTCAAGCATCAATACATCTTAGAGGCAAAAGAATAGCAGGAAAAGAGGTGGCAGGAGGAGCTTATGCCTGACGAATAGGTCTACGCTGTTTCCTCACCAGTCGTAACCTGTTGGTCTGGAGAACAACATGGAGCGGTAGAAGGAAGTCTACCGTCTAAAGTCTTCAGGCTAAATGCTGCAAGCTACTTGCTACCTGCTAATAGCTAAATTATGGCTGAGATAATAAAAGAGAAAAACGTCTTAGACCTGACTTCAGGAAACGTCACCAGAAACATTTTTCGCCTGGCCTGGCCTGCTGTTACCTCGATGTTTCTGGAGACTTTCTTCTCGATTGCCAATGCTTTCTGGGTGGGAAAATTGGGAGCAACCTCCTTAGCTGCGGTGATCTCCTCAGTCTTCGTTATCTGGATTATTTATTCGTTAGCGGCAATTATCTCCACCGGGGTGGTGGCTTTGGTCTCCAGGTCTATCGGAGCAAAAGATTCTGCTCAGGCTTCTTTCGTCTCAGAGCAGGCTTTTCTTTTTGCACTGATAGGCTCGTCCCTTTTAGCTATAATGGGAATAATCCTAACTCCCCAATCTTTCAATCTGATGGGGACTCCTCCAGAGGTCACCGCAATTGGAACGAAATATCTGCGCATAATTTTCCTGGGAACTCCGCTTTTCTTCCAGATAGATACATTAAGCGGTGTTTTCAGAGCTTCGGGAGACACTAAAACTCCTCTTAGGGTGGCACTTATAGCGGTTAGCTTAAATATCATACTTGATCCACTTCTTATTTTCGGATTAGGTCCTTTTCCGAAATTAGGTGCGATAGGTGCTTCAATCGCTACCGTAGTCTCCCAATTTACAGGAGCGTTCCTTTTCTGGAGACACATAAAGAGGGGAAAGCTTCCATTCAGGTTCGATCTACGCATTCGAAAAAAACTCGACCTGAAAACCTTTCAGAGGATTATTAAAATAGGAATACCTACTTCGATTGCCGGGATCGTTTTCAGCCTGGTCTACTTATTTCTGAATAAGATAACTGCTCATTTTGGAACCGATGCAATTGCTGCCCTGGGGATAGGAAACAGATCAGAGTCTTTATCCTACCTGACCTGTTTTGGATTCTCCTTGGCTGCTGCAGCGTTGGTGGGCCAGAACTTAGGAGCTCAGAAACCTGACAGGGCGGAGAAATCTGCCTGGAGGACTCTCCTCATCGTGGTTTTGATTACCGGTTTCATCTCAATTATGTTTTTATCGATTCCTCAATACATTTCAGCTTTCTTTATTTCGGATGACAAGGTTATCAAGATCGGGATCAGCTATTTACGAATATTAGGTTTATCGCAGATTTTTATGGCGATGGAGATAGTCCTGGAGGGCGCTTTTGCAGGTGCGGGCAATACTTTTCCACCGATGATGGTCTCAGTTCCAGGGTCGATCTTGAGGATCCCTCTGGCTTACCTTTTAGCTATCAAGATGAATCTCGGCGTGTCCGGGATCTGGTGGGCGATAACGTTGACCTCGATTGGAAAAGGGGTAGTCCTGGCTTTGTGGTTTAAATTAGGAAGATGGAAGACTAAAAAAATATAATAACAAGGATTCAAGAATTCGAGGGGTCATGGGGTCGAGAGAACAAAAAAGCCGTAGCATCCGAGCATGTCTCGGACGGGAAGAAAGGAAGAAGGAAGACGTAAGACGTGAGACGAAAAAGCGAAGAAACGTTAGCGTCGCTCGTTGATCGTGACCGTAAATGTGAAGGGAATGTTTCCTTGTCCTTTATGACAAAAAAACATGCTAACCTGCTTGACTTCTTCCTATTGAAAAGCTTAATTATATCCAAACATATGCTTAAAGAGGGAAAAGAAGAACTTCTGATTAGTCAATAATAAAATGTCAATTACTGGATTAGTATATCATCCTGATTACTTAAAGCACGAGACCGGGATTGGTCATCCGGAAAACCCTTCGCGGCTTTCCTTTCTGATGGACCATCTGGAGAAGAAAAAATATATGCCGGAGCTGGCCCATATCGAACCTCATAATCCGTCCAGTGAATGGGTGCAGAAAATACATCCCCTGGAGTATATCCAGATGATCGAGGAGTTTTCCAGGCACGCTCCGAGTCATCTGGATGCGGATACGGTTATCACTTCGGAAACTTACCGGGTTGCTCTCCTGGCAGCGGGAGGGGTCTTGGGGGGAATTGATGCAGTGATGCAGGGAAAAGTCAAAAACGCCTTCTGTGCGGTCAGGCCTCCGGGTCATCATGCTGAACCGAACCGGGGAATGGGGTTCTGTATTTTTAACAACGTGGCAGTTGGAGCAAGGTATGCGCAGGAAAAATACGGTTTGGAAAGAGTTCTGATCGTGGACTGGGATGCGCATCACGGGAATGGCACTCAAAAAGCATTCTATTCTGATCCTTCGGTATATTATTTCAGCATTCACCAGTATCCTTTTTATCCCGGTACCGGCAGAGAAAACGAAAAAGGGCAGGGTGAGGGAGTTGGGTATACTCTCAACATACCTATGTTTGCCGGGAGTGGGGATTTGGAGTATATCGAAGTATTCGAAACTATTCTCTATCCTGCAGCTTTGAAATTCGTTCCGGATTTTATTTTCGTCTCGGCTGGTTTTGACGGGCACAGGGACGACCCGCTGACCAATCTCAATCTTACTGAAAAAGGCTTCAAGAGGATGACCCAGGTTGTAAAAAGATTAGCCGAGGAGACCTGTCAGGCAAAAGTGGTCTCGGTCCTGGAGGGCGGGTATAATCTCAAAGCTCTGGCTTCTTCAGTCGAGGCTCATCTTCAGGTTTTAATGGACAAAGATCAGAGTGAAAATAAAAAATCGGAATGATTTTTCAGACCTTCCTTAACAGGAATGAGATGAACGGAAAATTTAGACCGATTATATTCTTTTCATTTATTTTTTTCATCGCAGTTTTCACCTCTCAACTCCGGGCTGACTACGTCCCGGTAGCTTCCTACAAAATCGACGTCAAGTTAGATGTCAAAAAGAAGTTAATCTCCGGGCAGGAGAAAATTTACTTTTTGAACACTTCAGAGAAAAGCATAGATACTTTGTATCTGCATCTTTATCCAAATGCTTTTTCCTCTGACTCTACCATTTTTGTCAAAGAGAGCGACTATCTCAAAGAACTGATGAAAAAAGAGGGATATCGAGGGTACTTAAAGATAAAAAAAGTTTCAGATAAAACTGGGAAAATCAACTACAAAGTCAATGAAACAGTGATGAGCATCCCTATACCCAAGTCTCTGAAGCCGGGAGAAGAAATCGAGCTTTCCTGCGAATTTGAGCTGAAGGTTCCTAAAATCACCTTCCGAATGGGTTATGATGAAAACAACTTTCTCCTGTGCGAGTGGTTTCCTAAGATGGTTGTCCTGGAAAAAGATGGAACCTGGAGAAATTTCCCATACCATTACTTTACGGAATATTTTTCTGACTTCGGGACGTATGATGTATCCGTTACTCTTCCTTCGAAATATGTCATCGACGGAACTGGTTATATCACCGAAGAAAAAAATAATCCTGATACCTCCAAGACTATCAGTTTTCACGCGGAGAAGGTTCACGATTTTGCCTGGGCTGCTTCTCCCGACTTCAAAGTCAGGAGAGAAAAGATCAATGGAATAGAGGTAGTCTTCCTGCTTCTACCGCGAGACTTATATAGACTTCCACGATGGATCAAGGGAACTCAGGCGACTCTGGAATATAACGGCTCGCATTTTGGAAAATATCCTTACGAAAAATTAGTCATAGCAGACTGTAATATCGGTCTTGGAACAGGGGCTGCTGAGTCGCCGATGTTCATCACTATGCCTCCAGGCATGCCCTTTACACCTCAAAACGTCAGATTCGACGAATGGGTAATCATCCACGAGCTGTCTCATCAGTGGTGGTACGGTATAGTGGCTTCTAACGAGGCTGAGGAAGCCTGGCTAGACGAGGGGATAACCACTTATACTACCCGAAAGATAATGGAAAAAGAGTATGGGAAAATAGGGAATGTCGTAGACTTTTGTGGAATCAAAATCTCCGATGAAAATCTGTCCAGATTTCCTTATTCAGCATCGGCTAAAATAGACCCCATCGTCAAGCCCTCCTGGGAGTTCGCAAGCGGCGGTTCCTACGTGGTCAATGTATACTACAAAACTTCGCTGGTGTTAGAGCTTCTGGAGAATCTCGTGGGAAAAGAAAAAATGGATAGTTTTCTCAAGGAATATTATAATCAATACCAGTTCAAACATCCAAAAACAGAGGATTACAAGAGACTGGCTGAAAAAGTGATGGGTAAAAGCCTGGATGGTTTCTTCAACGATTGGTTTTACGGGACGAAGACCTGCGATTTTGAGGTCCGAAGTATAAAAAGCGAGGAGATCGGGGAATCCAGCAAGGAAAAACTTTATCAGACAACTGTCGAGTTAAGGAGGAATGGCGACATAATCCTGCCTGTAGATGTTTTGATCGAACTGGAAAACGGGGAGAAGATCAGACAAACCTGGGATGGAAAAGAAAAGTGGTTTAGGCTAAAACTTGAGACCAAGGCTAAAATCAGGTCTGCTGTGGTTGATCCGGATAATAAGATTGTTTTGGATCTGAATGTGAACAATAACGGGTTGTCGGTCAGACCTCACCGTTGGCCGGTTTTCAAGTTCTTCTCGGATTATCTGTTCTGGATGGAAAGCTTAGTCCAATGGTTGTGAATTTCTTTTGAAAAAAAGGTGGTAGGTGATAGGTGATGAAAGACAGGTAACAGGTGATAGGTTGTAGGTGGTAGGGAAAAATGGTTATCTGGGATGCGTTCAGAAATGGTCTGATAAAGGTCTGGGAGAATAAAATCCTGGCTTTGATTCTGTTTATCTTCAAGCTATTCTTTGCGTTTTCGCTTTTGATTCCGGCTTATTATATGTTTAACCGGACTTTTTATTTTTCGCCTTCTGCTGACAATTTCCTAAAAGGGTATGATTTTTCTCTACTGGTGGATTTTTTTGCATACTGGAGCAAGAGTATAGGTTTGTACCGGGTTTTATTTCTTTTCACCATTTTGATTCTAGCCATTGGTTATATCTTCCTCTCCGGAGGTCTATGGGGCGGACTTTGTCAGAATTTGAGAGAAGGAAAACAAAGGTTTAGAGGCGAAAAGTTCTTTGGAGACTGCGGCAGATTTCTCTGGAGTTTTTTCAGGATTTTTATTTTCATCTGTATTCTCTATGTTCTGGTTTTCATCCTGGGGATGTTAATCTATTCCCTGATCGGCTCTATTGCCGGGAAAGAGCTCTCAGTTACCGGTCATATTCTAATTCTTATTATCGGGCTGATCATTTTTGCGATTCTTTTTATGTGGGTGGATATGTTAGGTGACTATATGCGGATTTATAGGATTACTTTCGAGGAGAAAAAACTGAGAAAGATTTTGAAACCGAGTCTGAGGTTCATTTTCACGAATTTTGACAAGACGGTTTTACTTTATTATCTGTTGAGCATAATTCTTCTTGGAACCCTGGCTATATATTTCGGGCTGAACAAGACATTGCATCTCCAGCCTGCTAATGGATTGATGGTACTCTCAGTTTTCATCTGGCAGCAGGCTTACAGTTTGTTCAGGTCATTTTACCGGCTGGTTTATTATTCATCTCAACTAATTTTATTTGATCGAATTTCAATTATGGATAGCATAGAAAAAGAGGGAAACCTTGGAGAAATTGGAGTGTAAAGCTTCAGCTTTACCTGGATAAACCTAAAGGTTTATACTCCAGAATGAGAAAAGATGGAGGTTTTGTGTTCAAAAAAGTCAGACTTGAAGTTTTACTCTGCGGAATACTATTTTTAGTCTTGTTATACAATTCAACCCAAGCCCAAAAATCCCAAGGGGAGGGAGTAAAAATGGAAGACAAAGAGGTTACAATCAGATGGTTCGGGCATTCCTGCTTTATGGTATCTGACGCAGTCAAAATCGTAACAGACCCTTTCGATAAATCGGTGGGTTATCCAGTGCCCAGCGCCAGTGCAGATATCGTTCTGGTCAGCCATGGGCATTCTGACCATAGTGATATCTCAACCATAAGCGGCAAACCTGAGATCATAAAAGATGGTCAGACTAAAACTGTCAAAGGGATGACTTTCCAGGCAGTCAAAACCTCGCATGGAGACGGCAGAGGAGATAATTTTATCCGTGTCTGGGAATTCGAAGGGATAAGGTTTGCGCACTTCGGCGATTTAGGAGTTGATCTGACTGATGCCCAGTTCAAAGAAATCGGTCCGGTTGATGCGGTTTTCATACCTGTGGGCGGTTTTTTTACCATCGATGCAGAGCAGGCAACTAAAATCATTAATAAATTGAATCCAAAAGCAGTTTTTCCAATGCATTACAAAACTCCGGTAATGGGCTCCAGATTTCCTATAGCAACGCTTGAACCGTTCCTGAAAGGAAAAAAGAATGTTGTAAAAGTCGGAAAGAATTCGATTGCTCTGAAAAAAGATTCTCTGCCCAAAGAGATGACGATTTATGTACTAGAATACAAATGAAGGTGATAGGTGGAAAAATGCAGGTAGTAAGTAATAGGTGGTAGGACATAGGTAAGAGGACGTTTCTACCTACACCTATGACCTATCACCTACGACCTGAAATCTAAACCAAGGAGTCAAAAATGGTTTACAGGCTCGAAAATCTGAACTGGAAGGAGTTTGAGAAATTAGTTCCCAAGAAAATCAATACCATTATCCTGCCGGTGGGGACAATCGAGGCTCACGGGGTTGTCACGCTGGGGACGGACGTGCAAATACCTCAGAAAATATCTGAGATGATTGCAGAGGATTTGAAAGCGATGATTGCACCTCCGGTTTATTATGGCGTCACTCGCAGCCTTTATCATTTTCCGGGTTCATTAACTGTTACCTCGCAAACCTTTGAAAATTATCTTTATGAAATCATCGATTCAATGGCAGAAAAGGGATTTTCCAAGATCGTGGTGATCAACGGACACGGGGGGCATCTCAGCGAACTTAAAAATGCGGCGTTCAAGGTGCATAAAACCAGAAAAGCAAAAATAGCGGTCGTGCACTGGTGGATATTATGCGAAGATATAACCAAACAGGTCTACGGAGTTGCCGGAGGGCATGGGGCTGTGGATGAAACTGCCGGGATTTTGGCAATTGACAAAAGCCTGGTCAAAAAAGAGCTGTATAAAAAAGAGATGTCTTATAAATTCGATGATGCTCTGAGCGTTCTTCCAGTACCTTCATCTATCATCCTCTACAAAGAGAATGAGGGTTACCCGGATTTTGATGAGAAAAAGGCTAAACTCTACATGGATAAAGTGGCGGTGAAGATCAAGAAAATGGTCACAGAGGTATTCAGGAAATGGGATGAGTTGGAATTGTAGAAGCAATAAGGGGTCGAGGATTCGAGGAGTCAAGGGTTCAAGAAAAGCTTGTAGCTGGTAGCTTGTAGCAAGGAGCAAAGAAAACGAAAAAAGTAGAGACGCATCGAATGCGTCTCTATAAGAATGAAACAATGAGTCAGAAATCGGAGTATGATCAAAAAGGTATAGAAAGATACTGAAAAAAGATTATGGATGCCCTTGACAAAGTAATAGTTTTGGTTAAATTGTGGACTATATTAGGTCGGATTAATGAGACTGCTAATATTTTATGCTAGTAAAATAGAATCTCATCGGATGGAAGGCTAAAGCCTTCCGCTACATCCTTGTCAATATCAAAAGAGAAAACCTATAACAATTAACCATTTACAGGAGGTGTGGTTTTATGTTTAAGAAGAGGTGTTTTGCTTTAAGCCTGGTTTTAGTTTCGCTCCTATTTTCATTCTCCTACGGACAAAAGGGTAAACCCCTGGATTCTTTCAAAGGGATGGAAAAAGACATAACTGAGTATACCCTTCCTAATGGGTTAAAGTTCATCATCTTAGAAAGACATGAGGCGCCGGTGGTTTCTTTTTGCACTTACGCCAACGTTGGCTCAAACAATGAGGTTACCGGGATAACAGGAATATCTCATATCTTTGAACATATGGCTTTCAAAGGTACCACGACTATCGGCACAAAGGATTATGAAAAAGAAAAAATAGCTATGGCAAAAGAGGATTCCCTTTTTGAGGAAATTCTAGAGGAAAAAGATAAGGGGGATAGGGCGGATCAGGAAAAGTTGAAAAAACTACAGGATGAGTTTTCCAAGGCAGGTGACGAGGCAGAGAAATACGTGGTGACCAACGCATTCGGCGCCATAGTGGAAGAGGCAGGAGGAGTAGGGCTGAATGCTTTCACCTCCAATGACCAGACCTGTTTCATCTACAGCTTCCCCTCCAATAAATTAGAGTTGTGGATGGCATTAGAATCAGACCGATTTGTACATCCGGTTTTGCATGAGTTCTATAAGGAAAAAGAGGTGATAATGGAGGAGAGAAGACTAAGCATAGAAAGCAGTCCATTCGGAAAACTGTTTGAGGAGTTTATGGCAGCAGCTTATAAGGCTCATCCTTATCACCACGAAGTGATCGGGCATATGTCTGACATCCAGTCGATCTCCCGTCATCAGGCACAGGAATATTTCAAAAAATATTATATCCCGAACAATCTCACTATAGGAATTGTGGGGGACGTTAACCCCAAAGATGTGATAGCTTTTGCCCAGGAATATTTTGGGAATATTCCCAAAGGGGAATATCCTGCTCCAGTTCGGACCGTCGAGCCACCACAGTTAGGTGAGAAAAGGATAGAAGTGGAGGACAAGTCCCAGCCGATCCTGCTCATCGGGTATCACCGCCCCAACACCAACAATTCCGAAGATCCAGCATTCTCGGCAATAGCCGATTACCTGGGCGGTGGACGGACTTCCCGGCTTTACAAAATCCTGGTCAAGGAGAAAAAGATAGCCGTGCAGGTCGGAGCGATACCGGCTTTTCCAGCGGAAAAATATCCTACCCTGATTGCCTTTTATGCGGTTCCATCCAAGGACCATTCAAACCAGGAATGCGAGGATATTATCTACCAGGAAATAGAGAAGATAAAGACCGATCCTATTTCGGCTGAGGATTTGACTGCCATCAAGACCCGGGCAAAGGCTAACTTCCTAAGGCAGCTTAAATCCAATATGGGAATGGGGATTCAACTTGCCTCTTATCAGGTAATATCCGGGGACTGGAGAAATCTGTTCAAGGAGCTGGACCGAATAAACAGTCTCACCCCTTCGGACATTCAGAAAGCGGCAAGCGAATATCTCAAGAAAACTAACCGGACTGTCGGTGAAATAGTCACTACGAAATAAATAAGAAAAGTTCAAAGGTTCAAAGGAAAAGCAAAGAAAAGGAGAAAAAACAATGTTTAAAAATGCAAAAAAATCCAAGTTCATTTTTCTGTTGATTTTTTTGATTTTGTTTGTCACCTCTGCAGGTTGGGCGCAGAAAAGTTATAAGGATTTGAAATATCCTCCTCTGGGGCAGTTGAAGATCCCGGAGGTGAAAAGGGAGGTTTTGCCTAACGGGATGATAGTCTTTTTGGCAGAAGACCACCAGCTTCCTATAATCGGGCTATCTGCCAAGATCAGAACCGGCTCGGTATTTGAGCCGGCAGACAAAATAGGGCTTGCCAGTATCACCGGAATGGTGATGAGGACAGGCGGAGCTGGTAGCAGGACCGGAGACCAGATTGACGACGAATTAGAAAGGCTTGGCGCCTCAGTGGAGACTTATATCGGTGGAACAGAAGGCGGTGCCTCGATGTCTGTCCTGAAAGAAGATGTGGACAAGGGGCTTTCCATTTTAGCGGACATCCTGATGAACCCGAAATTTGACCAGGACAAGATCGATCTGGCAAAGGTCCAGCAAAAAAGTGTCATCTCCCGCAGGAATGATCAGGTAGGGGAGATCGCAGACCGTGAATTCAACAAGCTAATTTACGGAGCTCAAAGCCCGTATGCGCGCGTTCCGGAATACACCACCATCGATAATATCAGCCGCGATGACCTGGTTGCATTCCACAAAAAATATTTTCATCCCAACTATACAATCATAGGTGTATGGGGAGATTTCAACACCAGGGACATGCTCCAAAAAATAAAAAAAGCCTTTGCTAACTGGAAACCGGAAAAGGTCCAGGGTTTGGAATTTCCAAAGGTGGATTACAAATATCACTCCTCAGTAAACTTAGTGAAAAAAGATGATGTCAACCAGACTAATATCTACTTAGGACATATCGGAGGGCTGATGAATGATCCGGATTACCCAGCAATTTCACTGATGAACATGATCTTTGGAGGCAGTTTTGCTTCCCGTCTTTTTGTGAAGGTTCGCTCTGAGGAAGGACTGGCTTATCATGTGAGTGGCTCCTATAATTTCGATTTTGCCTATCCAGATGCTTTCTACGTTTTATGTCAGACCAAAACCGAATCCACAGTCAAGGCAATCAAATATATGGTAGAGGAGACCAAGAAACTCACCCAAGAAGAAGTAACAGATGAGGAGTTGAATCGAGCCAAAGAATACTATTTGAATTCTTTTGCCTTTAAATTCGATACCAAAGATAAAGTGGTCAACCGCATGATGACCTACGAATACTACGGGTTCCCCCCGGATTTCACCCAGACCACAAGAGACAAGATAGAGAAGGTCACCAAAGCCGACATACTCAGAGCAGCCAAATCGCATCTTCATCCGGATCAGTTAGTCATCTTAGCCGTGGGAAAAAGCCAGGATTTTGACCAGCCTCTTTCCGTTCTTGGCAAAGTCGACACCTTGGACATAACCATCCCTGAAGCCTCACCCCAGGAAAAAGAGAAAACCCCGGAAGCTACTCCAGCCTCCTTAACCAAGGGAAAGGAGACTTTTGATAAAGTAGTTGCTGTTTGCGGCGGGAAGAAGAATTTTTTGGCCATCAAGAGCGCGGTGATCAAGACTGAAACCAGCGTTTCGACCCCTCAGGGAGACATGCAGCTTTCGTCTACTTCCAGCCAGATCCTACCCAATAAGGTAGCGCAGGAGCTGACCACCCCAGGCGGGGCTTTCACCATAGTTTTTGATGGGGAAAAGGGCTGGTTCGTCGGTCCCCAGGGCACGCAGGATTTACCCCCCTCCCAGGTGCAAGAGACCAAGGGCGATCTTTTCCGTTCTTTCATCAATCTTTTTCAGGCAGAGAATTTGAAGGTTCAGGATTTAGGAACTGAAGAATCAGACGGGAAAAAACTGGTCGTGCTCCTGATCTCCGATCTTTCTGGAAACCAATTAAAGATGTATGTGGACCAGACATCTTTTTTGCCTTACAAAATTTCCTACCGGGGACAGGGGATGATGGGTCCGTCCGATTTCGAGGAAATCATGTCCGATTTCAGGGAAGTCTCGGGAGTGAAGCTTCCCTTTGACCAGGTGATCAATATGGAAGGAAAGAAATATGCTGAGACCAAGACTCTGGAGATGAATTTCAATACAGCAGTGGATCCAAGTATGTTTATTAAGAAATAAAGTTTGATGATCTTTACGCCTTTGGCGTGTAATTATATGAATCAATTAATTGTAGGGACAGAACAGTGTTCTGTCCCTACGTTTTTAAGGAGGCTTATGAACGTTTTTGATGCAATTAAAACCAGAAGAAGCATCCGCAGTTTCCTGGACAAGCCTATTGAGGAAGAGAAATTATTGCGGGTTTTGGAGGCGGGTAGGCTCGCTCCTTCGGCAAAAAATTTGCAGGAGTGGAGATTCGTCGTGGTTAAGGATAAGGAATTGAAAAAAATGGTCGCTGCTGCTGCCAATAACCAGTTTTTTTTGGCTGAAGCGTCAGTGATTATCGTCGGCTGTGCTACTGTTGTGAATTATGTTATGACCTGCGGGCAGTATGCTTATCCCATTGATTTAACTATCGCAATGGACCATATGACCCTGCAGGCAGTGGAAGAGGGGTTGGGCACATGCTGGATAGGTGCATTTGAAGAAGACGAAGTCAAAAAAGTTCTGCAGATTCCGCAAAATGTCAGAATAGTTCAAATTTTTCCTCTGGGTTATCCCAAGATCGTTCCTCCTCCAAGACAGAGGAAAAAATTGGAAGAAATTGTATGTTATGACAAATGGAGCTGATGCACAAAAAAGTTTTGCCTCCGAATAATTTTTGTGCACGAAGCGATTTCAAATTCTTTTAGCAGAATAAATCCTCAAATATCTACATACGAAACAGCCAGTTACAGAAAAAACCGTTTTTGATTTTTCAGGCATATGGATTGCTCTTTTATTTTCATTTGAGTGACGGTCTTCTAAAAGATTGCAGGTCAAGCATTCCATCATGGAGCTCGGCAAAAAAATATAAAACGTCAAGCAATCCTAAAGGATGTGCTTGACCTACGGTAATTCTCAATTTGAAAATTTTATTTGACTTGAAACCTTTCTGGGATTAAGTTGAAACCTGAAAAGAACCCAAAACTGGAGGAGAAGATGAAAAGAATTGTCTTAGTCACAGTTTTATCCTTATTTCTGTTTCAGGGTTTGGCTTTTTCCCAGGTAGTGGAGCAGGGGAAAGTAACCCGGATAAAAGACCGGGGAATTATTCAGCCTCGTAAACTAATCGACACGCCGACTGCCGGGCTACTACCCAGAGGAAGTTTCGACTTCGACATCAGGATTTACCCGGGAGGAGGAGTGATAAATACCATTGACATTGGTTTGATGAACAGGTTTATGCTCGGAGTCTCCTATGGGGGCGCAAGGCTTATCAGCGAGGAAACTCCGGTCTGGAACCCAAGGCCCGAGATTGCTGCCAAGATCAGGGTGATAAACGAAAGTTATGTTATGCCCGGAATTGCAGTGGGTTACGACGGCCAGGGCATAGGGCCATATTATGATGCGGATTCTCTGAAAAGGTACCAATACAAGTCTAAGGGTTTTTATGCAGTGGCGAGCAAGGGGTATCTTTTCGGCATAGTGCCGATCGGGTTTCATGTCGGGATGAATTACAGTCTGGAGGGAAAAGACCAGGACAAAAACATTTCCCTCTTTATGGGCTCTGACATAAGGTTTAACGAAAGTCTGGGGGCACTTTTGGAATATGATTTGGGAACGAACGACAATAAATCGACAGCATTAGGCAGGGGAAGAGGTTATCTCAACTTAGGGCTCCAGTGGACCTTTTCGGACCGCCTGTCTCTGGAGCTGGATTTGAGGAACATGCTTCAGAATACCAGACACATTTCCCAGATCGGAAGGGAATTCAGGATAATCTACGTAGAGTTCTTTTAGAGGATTAAGACTATAGTCTAAAGGCATTAAAGAAAATAAAATGTCAAGAGATACTTAATAGTATGCACCAATAACGCGTAGGGACGGAGTTCAACTCCACCCTGCAAATGAGGGTGGAGACAACTCCAACCCTACGCGGTTCACAAATCAATTATGAAGGAAGATTGTTAGCAGATTGTAGGTCAAGCATCTCCGCAGGAGTGCTTGACAGAAGGCTTATCACAGAGCAAAAGGATTAAACGTATTTAGTAGCAGAAGTGTCTAATTTTACGTAGTAATAATAGAATCAGTCGTTCTTTATAACTCATTTAATCAGTAATTTGTTGTCTGTCATTTGTTATTGTGTTTATAAATAATAAGCTGGAGGTGAAAAAGATGAGGAATAGATGGGTATTATTAGGTGTGATTTTGATTATTACTTCTATTTTTGCAGCAGGCTGTTACACGGTTTTATCACATCCCGGTGTTCAGGGGGAAGAGCAACAGACTTATAATGGCACTTATTACCGGGAGCACTGCACCGACTGTCATGCAGATTATCACCAGTATCCTTACGGGTACTATTATGGCTATAGCCCTGATTATTACTGGAACTATCCCAACTACGGGCATTATTATAATTATCCCTGGTGGTGGGACTGGTATTACGGACAGCCGAGCGGCGGAGAGGGCACTTCAGTTCCAAGCGAGAGAATAGAAAAAAGAAGAAGGCTGGAGCCGCCTTATGTTCCCGGAGGCGAGGCGATAAATCCTCCGGCTTTGACTGTTCCTTATACCGCTCCGGCACAGGTCCCCGGGGCTGTTCAAGAGAGCCCAAACCAGCAGCCACAGCAGCAACAGCAGAAAGAGGAACAGAAGAAAACAGAAGAGGGTAAGATAGATAAGAGGAAGAGATAAAATTGCTTCAAGGAGAAATGTATGTCAGGTAGGATATTTTTATCTACTGCTTTTTTGATTTTATTTCTTACGCCTTCGATTTTCGGCCAGGAGATCGATAGAAACTATCTGCAGGTGGAAGAGCCATCTGCAGGTAACTTCTTCGGGGTAAGTGCCAGGGCAATGGGGATGGGCGGAGCCCAAATCGCCACTGCCAATGATGCCGCAGGTCTGGTCTATAACCCGGCTCGGCTGACAAAGGTGAAAAGGATAGAATTCTCAGGCGGGATGACCCATCAGAGGATAGAAAACGAAACTGGATATACAGGAAGCACGCAGCCTTTGAGTTCCTATTATCAGAACGAGAGTATAACCCAGAGCAACACCCGTTTCAGCTCTGCCAATATCGTGCTGCCGGTCCCTACTTACCGTGGAAGCCTGGTTTTTGCCGCAGGAGTTAACCGGATGATGAGCTTTGACCATGTATTCCATTCAACTTTGATCGACCCGGACTTAAATACAATCGATTTAGATGCTTTAGCTCTTGAGACCGGCGGTATCAATATGTGGTCTTTTGGCGGTGCACTCGACCTTTCTCCTAATATCTCCGTAGGTGCAGCAGTCAATTACTGGAAAGGGCAGGATGATTATCTCCAGGAATATTATATTCAGCCTTCAGCCAAGAATGTAAGCGAGATCAGGGAGAGAAACCAGTACCTGTATGATTATTCCGGTTGGAATGCCAAGCTGGGACTTTCGGTCGATGCCTCGAAATTTCTGAGCCTGGGAGCAACTGTTGATTTTCCAACCAAATTCTCCATCGACCAGGATTTCAACTTCAATTACGACAGCACCGACGCCAATACTCAGCAGGAGTTCATATCGCAGTATGAAGAATTGGGGAACTACGATTTGACTCATCCTTACTCTTTTGGACTGGGTGCTGCTCTAAGCTTCAAATTTGTCACCCTGGCAGGGGATGTCTACTTTACTGACTGGTCCCAGCTCAAACCCAGCGCAAGATCAGGAGTGGATGAAAGATTATATAAACTGATCTACCAGAATGTCACTCGTTGGCACGTGGGGGCTGAGTTTGCACTGCCGGAGCTGGCTACTAATTTAAGGATAGGATTTTACGAAGACCCGATTCCGTTCAAATCAACCTACCTGAAAACCGACCGGAGATATTTCACCCTGGGAGCAGGTTTTCTCATCGACCAGGTGATGACCGCAGACATTGCCTGGAATCACGGTATCTACGAGTTCAGGGATGACCGGGTCAATATGGTCAAGGAGTCTTATACAGTGGATAAGTTTTTTTTGACTCTGGCATATAGGTTATAAAGGGGTTCAAGGATTCAAGGGGTCGAGGGGTCAAGCAAAGCTGGCAGCAGGCAGCTCGTAGCAAGGAGCTCAAAAATCGTAGTGCGACCCTTTCAGGGTCGCCAAAAAATGTAGAGACGCATACTATGCGTCTCTATTTGTTCAGGTAGGTCAGACATTTCTGTCTGACCTTAGGGGAAAGGCAAGAATGCCTGTTCTACCAAAGAGGATAGGTAGGGGCATCCCGTCAAAAGGCGAGACCGTGCCCCTATTACTTTTCTGGTCTCTCACGTATTATCAATAAACACAGCGACATTGTCAGAATAACATTAGGAACCCCTAGAGGACTTGACCTTTTGTAGTTGACTAAAGGGAAAGTTTTTGTATTTTATATTGCATCTATAACAAGGTGATTTGATCCAAATAAAAGGAATAAGATATGGAAGATAAATATCAGCAGCAGTCAAAACCATCTACGAGTAGGCTGAATACTGCTCCGCAAAATCCTAATCTGGGTGAAGAAGAAGATCAGCCGATAAATGCTGTTCCGCTTTACCGGAGAAAAAGAGTTTTAATACCTTTTTTTATTTTGGTCATCGCAGTAGTGGTGGTGGTATGGTACTGGTACGTGAATTTACGGGGGTATGTTTCCACTGACGATGCCTATATCGATGGAAACAGCGTCTCGCTCGGCTCCAAGATCCTGGGAAAGATCACTAAGCTTTCGGTGGATGAAGGGGATACTGTTGTCACGGGTCAGGTTCTGGTGAACCTGGACGATTCGGACTTGAAAGCTCAGGAAGAGCAGGCAAAAGCAATGCTGACGCATTCGAGCGAAAGCGTGATACTGGCAAGGACCAATTTAGACAAGGCCAGGGACGATTTCCAAAGGACCAATACTTTATTCCAGAGCGGGACTACAACAAAAGAACAGTTCGACCATGACAAGAAAGCATTCGAGGCAGCTCAAGCCCAGTATAACATTGCCCTTGCCCAGGTGGGAGTTGCCAGGTCCCAGTTGGGCGTGATCCAGACTCAGCTCAAAAACACGGTTATAACTTCGCCTATCGATGGTATGATCGCCAAAAAATGGGCTATGCCCGGGGACGTAATCCAGGCCGGACAGCCAGTTTTCTCCATTTACGACCTGAAAAATATCTGGGTCACAGCCAATTTAGAGGAGACCAAGTTCGCCCTGATAAAATTGAATGATCCGGTCGAAATTTCGGTAGATACTTATAAGAAGAGACATTTCAGGGGAAAAGTCTTTCAGTTCGGCTCAGGCACGGCTGCACAGTTTTCACTTATCCCACCCAATAACGCCTCAGGCAATTTCACCAAGCTGACCCAGCGAATCCCGGTCAAAATCTCCATCTCCGAGGACGATTCGGCACTCAAAGACCAGCCGGTATTGCTCCTTCCCGGGATGTCAGTCGAGATAAAAATCAAGCTGAAATAAAACATGCGTAAAGAGTTTGCCGGACGGTTCGAATCTTTAAACCACGAGCACGATCTTTACCGCTGGTGGGTTCTATTCAGCATAATGATAGGAACCTTTATGGCGGTGCTGGATGCCACTATCGTCAACGTGGCGCTGGCAAAGCTGATGGCAGCATTCGGCGTCTCAGTGGATAAGGTTGAGTGGGTGATGACCGCTTACCTACTGGTCTTCGGGGTAATGCTGCCGACATCCGGCTGGGTAGCAGACCACTTCGGATACAAGCGCACTTATCTTTCGGCGCTTTTTCTTTTCACCTTCGGCTCATTCTTATGCGGACTTGCCTGGAATGAGAATATCCTGATAACCTTCAGGATCATTCAGGGAATAGGTGCTGGTTTTCTGATGCCGGTGGGTATGGCCATTGTCACTCGTGAATTCCCGCCGGAGAAAAGGGGAGTTGCTCTGGGGTTCTGGGCAATCTCCGCTGCTGCCTCTGTCTCCCTGGGTCCTATGATCGGTGGTTACCTGATCGATAAGTTCAGCTGGCATGCGATCTTTGACGTGAACGTTCCAGTCGGAATAGTAGCAATCTTTGCCGGCTGGATTATCCAGCGTGAATATAAAACCGAGCATGTCCGCTCATTCGATTTTCTAGGATTTATCTCGCTTGCTGTTTTTCTGGTTTTTTTGCTTCTGGCACTGGCAGAGGGGAATGCTGCCTGGAACACAGGTGGATGGAGTTCGAATTTTATCCTGTCCTGTTTTGCCCTGTCTACCGCTGGCCTGGTCATTTTCCTGATAAACGAGCTTTCGGTCCAACATCCCCTGATCGAGCTGAGCCTGTTCAAGAATTTTAACTTTGGCCTGACCAATCTGGTCCTGTTCATCTTCGGTCTGGGAATGTTCGGCAGCACCTTCCTGCTTCCACTTTATCTACAGGATGGGTTGGGTTACACCGCATTCCAGGCAGGAGCGGTGTTTCTGCCGGTAGGCTTGCTTCAGGGAACAATCTCTCCTGTCTCAGGGATTTTGTCTGACCGGATAAATCCGAAGATCCCGGCAATAATAGGAATCATTCTCATGACCATCAGTCTTTACTTGAACAGTTTTTTGTCTCTTTTTTCCGAGCACTACCAGATCATGTTTCCGCTTTATCTGCGTGGTTTTGCCATGGGCCTTCTTTTTACACCTTTGAGCACGATAGCTCTGTCCGAAATCCCCAGGCACAAGATAGCCCAGGCAACCGGATTGTTCAACGTGATCCGGCAGATAGGCGGAAGCTTCGGGGTGGCGATTTTAGGTACCTTGCTGGTTCGCAGGCAGATTTTCCACTCGACTATGTATGGCCAGCAGATTAACCAGTATTCCCCGGCATTCAAACATATCTCCTACGGTCTGCAGTATTTTGCCCAGCACTCGGTAGGAGGCACGATGGCTGAAGCCTCACAGCGTGCAGGTGCGCTTATCAACTCGTATGTGGCTCAGCAGTCTTTCGTGCAATCGATAAATGACGATTTTCTTTTTGCGGCGGTGGTTGTTTTCATAGGTATAATGCCTATTCTATTTTTAAGGATGAAGAAAAAAGCTGTTGCTAAGGTTACTGCTGTTGAATAAATTTTTGTTTACTGAATAAGGGCACAATCCCGCCTCTGGCGGGGTGCCCCTGCGTAATAAACATGGAGGACAGGAAAAAATGCCTGTTCTACCGATTCGAGGTGATAAATGAGTATCAGCATAATAATTATTGTGGTCTCCGCCTTCTGGATCATATCGGAAATCATCCTGAGTTTTGCGAAGCGTTCTGAAGCAAAAAATTCATCCGGGCTGGATAAATCATCTTTAACATTTTTGTGGGTTATCATCATACCTTCGGTTTTCATTGGAGTTTTCCTTGGTGTGAGGGGAATTGGTCTCATAAGGATCAGGCATAATCTTCTTTCGATATTGGGAATTGTTCTGATATTACTCGGACTCGTTATCAGGTGGATAGCTATTATTACCCTCGGAAGATATTTTACGACTAATGTGAGTATCTTACCCGGTCACCAGATTGTCAAAAAGGGTATCTACAAATATGTCCGCCACCCTTCGTATGCAGGCGGCCTGGTTTCATTTCTTGGCCTGGGTTTGGTTTTCTCGAACTGGCTCAGCATTATCGTGATAGTAGTCCCTATTTTAATAGCTTATATTTATAGAATACGGGTCGAGGAAAAAGCCTTAATTCAAACCTTCGGAAACGAGTATCTGGAGTACTCCAAAGCGACCAAACGTCTGATTCCCGGGATTTACTGAGGATTGCACCAAGAACATATCAGGTAATCTCAAGCTCTTATGTTTTAGGGCGGAGTTGAACTCCGCCTCTACAGTTTATCTTGTCATTGCGAGGAGCGTAAGTGACGAAGCAATCCCTTTAAAGTTATCGGATTGCTTCGCTCTCCCGCCTTTGGTGGGATCGCTCGCAATGACCGTTAAGACATGATCCCGATTCTAAAAATACTCGCAGTTTTTGCTTTTCTGGTCATCCTGATCAAGAAAAAAGTTCAAGTGGGGTATACTCTCCTTTTAGGAGCAATATTTCTGGGTATTCTGTTTTCCCTGCCGATTCCCGATCTCATAAAAAACACTTTGATAGCTTGTGTCGAATGGGATACCCTGCATCTTCTGTTCATCGTGATCCTGGTCACGATTTTCGGCGGTGTCTTAAGGTACACCCAAAGCCTGAGGGACATTACCGATTCCCTGGAAAATCTGGTCAAGGATACAAGGACCATCATGGCTCTGCTACCAGCCTTAATCGGGATTCTGCCTATGCCTGGCGGTGCGATGATGTCCGCACCTATGATTGAGGAGGTCGGTTCGAGGAA
>DATKKH010000138.1:0-3438 GCA_035543035.1 Terriglobales bacterium
TGTGCTCCAAGCTCCCTGCTCCCAGTTTTTTAGATGCAATTCGACATTCTCCTTTTAAAGCAAATCCCGTGCCTGTAAGGAAATTGTGAAAAATTCAGAGGCTATCTCTAAGTTTTTCTTGAGGTTAAAATGAAGATGAGAATTTTAAAATTAAGGCAAAGTGATGTTATTTCAAGAAATAGTTTCCTTATTAAAGGACAAGAATTCCAAAAGACGATTAATTGTAGGGGCAGAACATAGTTCTGCCCATTTATATTAGAAAAAAACGGAGCACCTTGCTCAGCATAAATATTTCGTTGTGCTATAATGCGAGGCTGGGAACCCCATCTATGAAATTTTGGAGAATTTTATCTTTTGCCCCACTCACAAAAAATACATCTCCCTAATTCCGGGGCGTAGTTATAGCATTTTTCGTAATTGCCAAAAGGAATTTTCCCCTCAAAGGCAAAACAATCCAGGTCCATATCCTTACAGGGTATTTCCTTGTAGTCTCTAATCACCCTTTCTTCAACCGAGACGATGCCTAAAAACTTGTTGAGACTCTGTTCTCTCATTGTTCATTCGTAGCGCGAGGCTTTCAGCCTCGCATTGCGACCCTGAAAAGGTCGCGCTACCTCCTCCCTGTATTCTGTTTACCCTGCACCGTTCTGGTGCAGGTTTTACTGTTTGCTGTTTACTTTTGGAAGGCTAAAGCCTTCCGCTACATTTTAAAGCTACCTGCTAAGTGCTACTAGCTCCCGGCTCTTTTTCTTCCTTTAATCCATATTCCTGTAGCTTATTCCTCAAAGTCCGCGAAGACACCCCCAAAACCTCTGCCGCTTTGGTTTTGTTGCCGCCATAAACTTCCAGAGTCTTAAGGATCAATAACTTCTCCATATCAGCAATTGTGCAGCCAACTTTCAGACCTGAATCGTCATACTCCGCTTTCTTGAAAAACAACTCAGGAGGAAAATCGGTAGGCGTCAGAACTTTATTTTTGGTCGTGACCACTGCCCGTTCGACATAATTTTCCAGCTCCCTGACGTTTCCGGGCCAGTGATACTCCAGCAGGAGCTGGTAAACCTTTTCCGAGATGCCCTGAACGCTTTTATTATTCTCCTTATTATACTTCTGCAGAAAATGCTCGGCTAAAAGAGGAATGTCCTCTTTTCTTTCCCTTAGAGCAGGTAAAGGAATGGGGATAACGTTTAAACGGAAGAAAAGGTCCTCCCTGAATTTTCCTTTCTTGATCTCCTCTTCCAAGTTTTTATTAGAGGTAGAAATTATCCTTACATCCACCTGGATTGACTGCCCAGAGCCAACCCTTTCGATCTCCCTCTCCTGCAAAACTCTTAGCAGCTTTGCCTGCAAACCTGGAGTGATTTCGCTTATTTCATCCAGGAGTAAAGTGCCGCCGTGCGCCATCTCGAACCTGCCCCTGGTCTGGCGGATTGCTCCGGTAAAAGCACCCTTTTCGTGCCCGAAAAGCTCGGATTCAACCAAACCTTCCGGAAGAGCGGCACAGTTTATCTTGATAAAGGGACCCTCCTTCCGGGGGCTGTTATAATGAATCGCTTTAGCGACAAGTTCCTTACCGGTCCCGGACTCTCCGGTAAGCAAAACCGAGGAGCGGGTGTCGGCAATCATATCCACCATCTCGAAGATTTTCTGCATCTGGGGAGCTTTTCCGATTATGTTCTGAAACCGGTATTTGCCAGCCACCTCGGTTTTCAGCATCCGGTTTTCGATCAGGAGTTTTTTGTACTCGAAGGCATTCCTGACAATAAGCTCGATCTCATCGGCCTTGAAAGGCTTCATTATGTAATCATATGCACCTAATTTCATCGCCTCGACTGCGTTCTCCACTGTCCCGAATGCAGTCATCATAATGATCTTTGTATCCGGGCAGTTTTCCTTGACCGCTTTCAAAAGCTCCATGCCATCCAGCTTGGGCATTCTTATATCCGAGATGATGACGTCATACTCCCTCATTTTTAATTTGCTCAAAGCCTCATCCCCGCTGGAGGCTAAATCGACATAATAATTCGAGCGGGTGAGAATCTCGTTCAGGGAATCTTTCATCAAATTGTCATCATCCACCACCAAAACCCTTTTCTCGAGCAATTTTCTGTTCGCCTCCTTTTTGTCCTGCCGCCTGTTGTTAACGCGTGAACTACCTATCTGTCATTCTGAGGGAATCCGAAGGATGACCGAAGAATCTGTTCGGTTGCAAAAGCGATAGATTCTTCGCTTCGCTCAGAATGACTGGTTATTGACTCCAGCCTTTCGTAGGGTAAACCTTTAGGTTTGTAAAATCCGATGCAGGGCTGATCCGCCGAAGCGGACGCCCTACGTTTTTACCTGTTTACTGTTTTCTGTTTACCGTTTGCTATCTACCTTTGCAAGGCTGAAGCCTTGCTCTACAAATCAAAAAAAACCTTCACCCGCTTCTGGGTATGAATATCGTTACCGTAGTTCCTTTTCCAAGCTTGCTTTCGACTTCGATCTCGCCCTTATGCGCCTGCACAATCTTTTTGACTGTGGAAAGTCCCAGTCCGGTTCCTTTTTCTTTGGTGGTGAAAAATGGGGTGAAGAGCTTATTCATTACCTCTTCACTCATCCCGACTCCGTTATCTTTTATCTTCAGGGATACCATTTGCCCGGTCATCGACTTTGGTATTTTATTTTCATTTTGCCTGATTTCCGGGTCAGCAGAAAGCTGGATCAGACCTCCATCCGGCAAAGCCTGGGAGGCATTGTAGAGAAGATTCAAAACTACCTGCTTGAACTTTTCTGCATCCAGCAGGCAGTTACACTTACCCTCGGGAAACAGGCGCTCTATCTTTATTTTCTTTTTTTCTCGTTGAATGTCCATTTCAAAAAAACCTACAACTTCATCCAGGAACTTGACGAAATCTATGGGCCTTAAATCCAATTTGATGCTTCGGGTATAATCCAGGAGGTTCATCACGATCCGGTTCAGAATGTCTACCCCTTCGATTACTTTTTTGACGTAATTTTTCTTGGGGTCCCCTTCCTCGATATCCCGATAGAGCAGATCAGCAAATCCGGATATTCCCCCCAGGGGATTCTTGACCTCGTGGGCAACTGTTGCGGCCATCTCCCCTAAGGCAGCCAAAGTTCTCACTCTGGCAATCTCATCTTCCAGCTTCTTGATCTTGGATAAATCGAAGAATACCTCTACTGCACCCAGGAGATTTCCTTCGCTATCCTTTAAAAGAGAAGTCGAATAACCCAGGGGAACTTTAGTCTCGAACTTTGTCCAGATCTCCTTTTCTTCGCTCAAATGTGAGGTCTCGGCCCGAAGAGTATGCACAGGAGTCGATGCCAGATCCACCCCTTTACCCATTATCTCCAGATAAGGCTGGTTCAAAACCTCATCCGCTTTATAACCGGTGATCTCTTCAGCAGCCCGGTTAAAAAGAGCGATCTTTTCTT
>DATKKH010000139.1:0-7035 GCA_035543035.1 Terriglobales bacterium
CCGCAGACCACAAACTTGTGATGCACCTGGTGCCCGAGACCCACCCCCGGCACTTGATCAAAAGGTGGAGGCAACACTGTGGAGGCAGGCTTGCCGCTCACTAGTACTCCCCTCGCTGTGCCAGGTTTATACAGAAAGATACCCTTTGGGTTGTCCGAGATGCCGAAACTGAATATCGATTGATTTTGATGGATGTCGTCCAATGCCTGGTAGACAGGACTGGTGCCATTGTCCAGTTCCATCACTGCGAATAGAACGCTGCCTCCGGATTTTTTGGTCCCTTCCACGGCAATGCGTTTAGCAATACCATCGAGGATCCTGGCTACATCTGCCGGCAAATGAGGCGAAAACGTTATAGTCATTGGCGGTGTGGATTTGGCTCCCGATGTGAAAATATTCTTTGCAAACGCAGAAGCCTGGAAAGCAGATTTGCTTACGCGGTCGGTCCACGATTCTTCAAAGACTTTCGAATAGAACTCCGCAACCTCCTGCTCATCGAACACAAGCACATGGTTCGAGTTAACGTAGATGCCAGTCACCGAAAAGTTCGTGGAGCCGGTTAACACCTTTAGTGGCCCTTGGGCGTTCGAGACGATGAAAACCTTGTCATGAGCATAGCGTCCGAACTTGCCCCGCAGGATAGCAGCATTACCCTGTTTCCTATTCGTGAACTCCTGCTCGAATTGATCCTCCGGTTTGGGCTTCGATGTATTGTGGTGCAGTGCTGCATTGTCGAGAATCACCCGCACCCGGCCCTGCTCCGCAAGTTCGAGCACAACCTTCATCAAGTCTGGCTCATTTAGGTCATAGGCGAACATATCCAGGCGAAGAGAGGTACCCTGCAACACCTCGTTTAGCAATCCAAATATCCGCTCTCGCGCAGTAAACCCAAGCCACTGGTATTCTTCAGAAAATGTATACTTTTCGCCCTGAGCGTTTGAGCCGGAGATCTGTGAGGTATCGAATAGCAATTGCTTTGTCTTTGGGCGAATGAGAGCATTCCTACCGAAGTGATAGACGAAGGCCTGGGATTGCGTGAACCCGCGTGCAAAACCCAAGCGGAGGTTACCCTTCATGAAGGGTATGACATCTATTTTCACTGAGACGCTCAAGTCTGGGTCGAGCGGCAGAAGTGATTTCTTGCCGTTGAAGTATCTCGGCGTTACTGTATAGGTATATTTACCCAAGAAAGGTTTAAGACCCTGATGCACTAACCCGGGAACGTGAATCCAGCGAAACTTATGGATCGGTGCATTTATGCTTGAATTCGGTGGTTCCTTCGGGTCCTGCACGTGATCAGCCGGCGTCTCGAATTGGAGCTGATTGTGGAGATAATAGGGCGATTTTTCATCAGGCGCGCACTCGATTGTGAAGCCCGCCAGATTCCTTGTGCTGGCCTTGTCAAGGTTGAATGCAAGAAGCGTCTTAGCGTCGCCCATATACGCGGTCACTGAGAACTTCCCCTTACTGTTACTCAATTTAGTCATACTCGTCCTCCTAAGCGCTTAAACGATAAAACTTCATTGCGACTATGTCCTGCCCCTAGTTATTGTACCACTTTTTGAGTTAGTCCTGCCGTCGTAATTTTCAAGTTATTTTCAGGTTTTATTGCGTTCGCTGGCAGTAGATGATAGCTGATGGAACCATACATCCATTCAGTCCTAAAACGCTACTGTTAGCTTTCAATTAATGCCCTTATTCCGTTAGGGCATGAGATATATCGGGTCTTGGCGGTGCATCTCTCTATACTCACATGAGAAACATTAACCGATACATGAACCTCCTGCAGTGTTGTTTGCTTCATTAGATTCTTTTATCTGGTTCTTTGAATCAACAGTTATTTTGAAAGAGCAGTCAGGGTGATAGCATTCTGCGGGGATTTTAAGCGGTTGAAGATTGACGGATTTGCCCGCAGGAATCGCAGGTGTCGGAAGATCGAATGATCCTCCGGCACTGAATTCGATTGTGGTTGTTGACGCAAGGGCATTGGCACTGCCTTGGTTCTTTACAGTGACTGTCAAATATCCCTGCTTATCGATTTTGCAGAAACCGGGTGGCCCAGTAAGGTCAGGCCGTCCAACGGGAATTAAATCTGGCATGCAACCAGCAATAAAGATCGCAGCCAAGATAAAAACGTATACCAATCTTGTTGTTTTGCGTTTCATTTCAAATCTCCTTTCCAACAGTCATTCTTTTGATTTTTCACCTGACTATTCGGAAAAGGCCAGGCATTTGAAGCCTGACCTTTTCCTCCAGAACCGTTTACAAAAATCACTTCATCAAAATCATTTTCTTGGAATTAATGTAATTCTCAGCCTGTAACCTGTAGAAGTAGATTCCAGTAGACACCGCCTCACCCTTGTCGTTCCTTCCGTCCCATACAATAGTCTTGTAACCCGCGGCTTGATGCTCGTTCACCAAAACTCTAACTCTCTGTCCCAATATGTTGTAGACTTCCAGTTTGACATCCGTTTCATGTGGCAAGGCATAGAGGATTGTAGTATTTGGGTTGAACGGGTTGGGATAGTTGTTTAAAAGGGCAAAAGAGGTGGGTATGACCTTGGGTTTGGCAAGGCTTATATAATACCCCACAGTCTGCAGAACAAAGTCTCTTACCATGTCAGGCTGTGAAGGGGGATAAACAGGGAAGGATAAATCTATGTTTTGGCCAGATGCCAGAGTAGTATACTCTTGATCAATATCAAATAGCTCTTTAAGAGCATCGCCTCTTCCCGTGTTGTTAGCAGCAAGGGGGCCACTCCAGATCTGTAGGGGTTTTTCCTCGGATTGGATGAAATATTTCAGTTGATCTACTGAATAATAGTGATCCCAGGAGACTTTCATCTTGAATTCATCGCCCAAGTTTACATTTCCGTCGTCAACAAACCATGCGGTGCGATACGGATAGAATCTGGGGGGAATATCTGCTAGCTTGTGCCAATTCCCATTAAGGTCCTGAACTTCAACGGTTAGAACAGAAACGATACCAGCCTTTTTTTCACCAGGAGGTGGAGGCTGAGTGCTGTTAGGATCTTCAGGCGGTGGATCATACAGGACATTTTGTAGAGAAGCTTTCTTGCTATAAGTTATCACCAAATATCCAGGCTCATAGGAAGCAAAATAGACTCCATCTTTGTCGCTAATCTCAGCAAGATGATCTCTGCCATATTGGTCAACACATGCTACAGGATAGAGACTCTTATCATATCCGAAGATTTTCCCCTCAGGAGTAACTCCGATTTTAATGTCTGGAGTGTGATCCACAGCCACAAGCTTCACTCGATCGATATAGGAGACTTCGTTCTCAAACTCTCTTATTTGCAAGCGGTATTCATCACCAAAGGGGACTAGTGGCTTGGACAACATATAATAATCAGTAGCCGGAGTTCCAGGAGTAATCTCAGAAGCCGCCAAGATGGTATTATCTTGCTCAAACTCTGATCCGTTCCACACATAGAGGAAAGGACATCCCGGAGGAGGGGGAGGACTTTCCTTTACTACGAAGTATGCTGAATCCAGAGTAATACCTGCGGCTTTGGTAATCGTTATGTCGGAGTATAAATCTTTCAACTTGGTACCATCTTCGAGAAGGTGAGTAACCTGGCTATCGACAGTCGATCCTGCGTCAACAATTGAATTGAACACATTCCGGATAATGCTAGACGTATCAATATTATATTGCGAGTTCTGGTGGTTAGAAAATCTCTTATTTCCTGTCCCGCCCATATCATACCATCTCCATTTATTGTCGAAATATGCTTCAAAAGAACTATAATCTACTATGTTCGCATCCCAAGCTATCTGATCGATTCTGAAGGTGGTAACAGTATCTTGCCCTTTAAGTTTCACCCAGAAGTTATTAGAGAGCTGCACCGGGAAATAAACATTTTGTGTACTCTGGTAAGCCTCGGTTCTTTTGAATCGCATTCCCGCTTTATAGTAGGTCGTTACTGTGGCACTATCAGACGTGCTAATGTAGCTGTAAAGGTCGGAATTATGTCCATCACAAATCCTTAGGCTGTCCGGTTTTCTTAGAACTGTTGCCTTGGCATAATTAGCGTCCATGATATTCTTAAAATATATCCAGTAGATTGTTTTGGCGGTGGATGTGGAATCGATCTGGCCTGAATAGGTGATTCGAAGCTTGGCCGTGGAGCCAGACCTATCCTCGCTGAAGTGCGGGTTGTTAGCGATCAGACCTGAAGAGGCGTCTCTGACAACAGCGATGGCATCTAGACTGTCCCTGGGATACTGGAAATTGCTGATAAAGCTGTCTGTCTGGACTCCGCAGGTAAAGCGCACCGCTACCTTAGCCGTGTCCTCCGGAATGGAATCCGGGTAGACTGCGAGTGAAGAATCGCCGAGTAGTGTTAACGTGTGTGCTAGACTGTTGTTGGTGACTTGTCCATTGATGATCTGAGGACCCAGGAGAAGTTGCGACGTATTAATGATGAAATTGTTAGGACACCTACCATCGAAAGAAACGGTTGAAGTTGCTCCAAAACAGCCCACCTTTAACCATAGATTAACCACAACCTCAGCCGGATTAAAAAGTGTGCTGTCAAAGTTCGCGAGGTGTAATGTGACATTGCCTCCGTTTACTTTGGTATACCCTGTGTCAACCGTACCGGTAGGGTGGTTGCTTACCCAGGGACTAAAATCAACACCAACAAAGCTCAATTCAGTTGAGTCCCAGGTAACCTCCATATAGATAGCTCTTGCTTTAATTGAATCACTATAAACAAGCAGTGGACAAGCTACGTTTGAATTGTAGTTGGCAGAAGCACCCCAAAAAAAGTACTGCAAGCTGCCAGTATTCACGTTTACGCATTGGTCCAGCTGACCCGCACGAGATTGCATCGGGACAATCATTACAATAAGCAAAAATAATAGTATAGGCACTAGCGTCATCGTAGATTTTTTACAATAAGGCATAAAAGCCTCCCTTCATATAGGTGTGGGTTGTACGCATAGTTATAAAAATGTTGGTACTTGCCAGACTCATGGAGGAGGACGCGAATTTGGTACCTGATAAGGTAAGGATTGTGAGAGGTAATTCATCGCTCTCTCCAGTAAAATAGAGCCTTCAGAGTGCTTGCCGTCGTGAAAAATGCTTGACAGAGAAGGCCTCCTCCCCTATATTTTGAACGGGCGGGGATAGAAATATATCCTAAAATAAGGAAGAATACATTGTATTTACTTGAATAAGAATACCTAATTATTCTCTTGACAGAAAGAAATTGATATATTATTGTTTGTCAAGTACTTTTTGAACAATTTTAAGGTAATTTTGAATGGTTCTTTTTCTTCTTTAAAGAAGAAAAAGATAGTGCGTTAGAAATGTACCTTAAAAAAGGAGGTCAAGAATGAGGAGGAAATACCTGTTCTCCAGCATTATTTTGACTTGTATGCTTTTATCTTTCTTGCCGAAGTCCATTTGCGCATTGTACGTGCCTGATTTCAGGGTAAACACGGACAGTTCTATAGGGATAGCCCAGTATTACGCGGACATAGCTTTCGATCCTTCAGGCAATTTCATCATTGTTTACACTGACCGGGGAGTTAATCACGACCACCGCAAGGTTTACTTCCAGCGATTCGATTCCCTGGCTAACCGGGTCGGAGAGCCGGTCCTGGTATCTGACAGTGCCATACCTTCCAATGACGAGCCGCACATAGCCATGCACCCGTCCGGGAAGTTTGTTATCGTTTGGGGGGCTGGCAAACCTGATCCGATTATTAATTTCATCTTGAATATCTACCTCAGGCGGTATGACTCTTTTGGTAATCCTCTGGGGTTACCTCAGAAAGTGGATGTAGACAGGCCGGACACCACTGATTGTGCTAATTTCAGTGCAGAGGTAGCCATGGATAAAGATGGCAATTTTGTAGTTGTCTGGGAGAGTCAGGAGCCTTACAAAGGCGGAATGGCTTATGGCCAGCTTTTCAATTCATCTGGCGAGAGGGTAGGTAACAATTTCTATATCTCGGACCCGAGTGCGTGCGATTATCATATCAGTCAGCAGGGTGAGTTCCCCAGAGTAGCTTATAATTCGCAAGGTTACTTTTTCGTCTGCTGGAAAGGGGTATATCGTGGGAGGTCAGACAGCCCAAACTGGTCCATGGGCCGGGTTTATACTCCCTCCGGACAGCCGCTTACCAAGGTCTTTCTCCTTTTCGCTCCTGGCTCACAGAACTACGGCAACCATGTTGCCGTGGCCTCCAACAGCCAGAATAATTTCGTGACTGCTTTCTCGTGGAACGATACCCTGTGGACTTATCCTAACAATGCGGTAGCAGTTCGGACTTTTGATACTTTGGGGCATCCATTAGATGATCTCGTCGTCGCTAACGATACGGTTGATTTGGGTGACATCTGGTGGATGACCAGAATAGCAGTGGATGGTCAAGACGGGTATGTGGTTCTTTGGCAGGATGACCGGGCTGGTAGGAACCTATGGGCACAGCGGTTTGGTCCGGACAACCGGCCAATTGGAAGGAACTATCGGGTCAACATACCCCTGAACTCTCTGGGAACCCCCAGCGGCGCCGGGTGGAATAATTTCATGTATGATTTGGATATCTATAAAAACACTGTAGGATTTGCCTGGGTTGACTTTCGTAACTACCGTACTTATAACGCTGACATTTACGCCAAGCTCCTGGACCTGGATAAAATCGGCTATTATCATAGGGGCGACCTGAATTTGGACGGGAGGGTTGACACTGGAGACGTCATTTATGTCCTTAATTACCTTTTCAAGAATGGGTGGGGAATCCTTCCTGCCTGGACCGGAGATGTTAATGCCGATGGAAGAACAACTGTAACTGACGTGATCTACCTCGTAAACTATCTGTTTAAAGGAGGACCTGATCCACAAAAATAATTTTAAAATAACGTCAACAGGTTAAGAGGTTAAGAATGAGGAGGAAATACCTGTTCTCCAGCATTATTTTGACTTGTATGCTTTTATCTTTCTTGCCGAAGTCCATTTGCGCATTGTACGTGCCTGATTTCAGGGTAAACACGGACAG
>DATKKH010000140.1:0-8891 GCA_035543035.1 Terriglobales bacterium
CCAAACTCTGCATCATAGAGGGCAGAATAGATGTCAAATTTCTTTATCACAGTAAGGCCCTCCTATCTGGTAGTTCTGTTGGATGCTCCTACGCGGTCTAACGGGAGCCTACGAGGGGCTCCCCGACAACTTATATTTATCTGATGATTTCCTGCTCTAGCTTACTTTCGGACGTTAAAATCACATCTTTGGGTAGCTTTTTCTCCAACCGGGTAAATGCCAGGGCAGCTAAAACTCCCAAAACAGCAATCAGTCCCCAGAGTAAGACTGGTTCTTTACCCATAAGGTCGATAAATATTCCGCCCACCAGAGGTCCAATTGACCAGCCTAAAGCATAAGCCAGGCCGTAGCCACCCATATATAAACCGTGACTTTTTTCCTTGGAAAGATTGGCAGCTATGGAGACTGAGGTTGGAAGAACCGTGATCTCCGAAAGAGAAATCAAAAACATGCAGAAAAAGAGCCATTCGAAACTGTGTGCAAAACCAACCAGGAAATATCCCAATGCATACCCAATACTTCCCCAGAAAAGAACCCGCATTAGATTTTTGGTCTGGGTAATCTTAGCCGCTGGAATTTGCAGAAGGACTACAACCAGGCCGTTTAGCGCAAATAGGAAGCCCAGCTGCGCTTTGCTGATACCTACATAATCGACTGAGAATACAGATATCGTCGAGACCAGCTGGCCGATCACCACGAAAAGCAAGATCGAGATGGAACAGTAAAGAAGGAAAAGACGGTCATCCTTAAGCTTTGCCAGGTCTTTGAAATAAAATTTTTCCTCTGAGGCATCGATTCTGACCGACTCGGACAAAAAGAGTAGTATCAGACCAGAGGAGATAAAAGTTAGAACCCCGCCGATGATGAAAAGAAGCGGATAAGAGGCTGAAGCCACAAATCCTCCGATCACCGGCCCAAATGCCCAGCCGGTATTCCCCCCGACTCGCAGGATGCTGTAAGCTTCCACTCTTTTCTCCTTAGGGACTATGTCTGTTGCCATAGCATTGGCAACTGGCTGGTAAAATCCGCCGAACAGCCAGTTGAGTATAAGAGCTAAAGACCAGAGCGCAAAGCTCCCGCCTCTGAATGCCAGGATTGCCATAAAAATAAAGACGATGCCTCTGGCAAACTGGGCAAAACCCATTATCTTTACCCTGCCAAGCTTATCAGAAAGATGCCCGCCGATCAGACCGGATAAAGCTCTGGCAATAGCTCCTGCTCCGAACAGAAAACCCACCTGGGTCATAGGGATGTGCATCTGGTTATGAAGGTAGATGCTCATATAAGGGATGACCATTGCAAACCCCATAGCCGATGCTAACCAGCCGGAAAAAAGTATCCACATCCGGTAGTCGTAACTTTTTAGAAAAGATAAGAACTTGTTTTGAGCCATATATTTTAAATACTGGTATGTCAGACATTGCTGTCTGACAAAGAGAACAGACAAGTCCACACGGATCCGTAGGAAATGTCCGTTCTACCAATCTTCGTAGGTCAAGCATGTCCACTTATGGGACTGCTTGACTATAAAAAAGCAAACTTGGGCAAGATAAGAAAAGATGCTTTATTTCACAAGCACGAAATGACTTCGCACTGCTTTCTCCTTACAGAAAAGAGGAATGACCTCACCCTATCCTTCTCCTGCGAGGAGAGGGAATAATCTTCCTGCATTTTTTAGTTATTCGTCATCAGTCATTCGTTATCGATTTTATAATTGATTTATTTTTGACATTTTCCTGCTGATTCGATATATTTTCTTGAAAGGAAGTTTTATGCCGGCGAATCTGACTCCTCAATATTTAGAAGCGGAAAGAAAATACAAGCAGGCACGGACTGACGAAGAAAAGCTTTCTGCTTTGGAGGAGATGCTTGCCACTATTCCCAAGCATAAAGGGACTGAAAAGCTTCAGGCTGACCTAAAGACCAGAATTTCCAGACTTAGAGATCAGGAGAAAAAATCCAAAGGCGGGAAAAGGGAAGACCTTTATTATATCAAAAAAGAAGGGGCTGGGCAGGTGGTCATTATCGGACCACCAAATGCCGGGAAATCCCAGCTTTTGGCTTCCTTGACCCATGCCAGACCAGAAGTGGCACCGTTCCCTTTCACCACCCAGAAGCCTTTAGCCGGGATGATGCCTTATGAGAATATCCAGATCCAGCTGATCGATACCCCTCCTATTACCCACGATTTTCTGGAAAGCGGCATGTTAGGTCTTATCCGGAATTCTGATTTAATCTGGCTGGTGACAGACTTGGGCTCGGATAATACTTTGAATGAGCTGGAGATGGTTAAAAACAGGCTGGAAGAAAAGAAAATCAAACTATGCGGGGACGAGAAAGGTGTGGTTTTACAGGTGGGTGAGATCTGCAAGAAAACGATGCTTTTAGGAAACAAAAATGACCTCGAAAATGCTATGGAGAACTGGCAGGTTGTAAAGGAATTGTTCAGTAAATCCTTTTCCTTATACTCTGTTTCTGCAGAGAAAAAACAGGGCCTGGAAGAGTTAAAAAGAGAGACCTTCGAGAAATTGGAGATTCTGAGGGTCTATACCAAAATACCAGGGAAACCTCTTGATTATACTGACCCGGTTATCCTGAAAAAGGGACAAAAAGTACTGGATGCCGCTTTTGTCATCCACAAGGATTTTGCCCATAATCTGAAGTATGCCCGGATCTGGGGCAAAGGTAAATACGAAGGCCAGATGGTGCACCGGGACCAGGTTCTGACAGATGGGGACGTGATAGAGTTTCATCTTTGATTTTTGGTAGAATAGGCATCCTGCCTGTTCCAAAATTATAGTCAGACAGGAATGTCTGACCTACCTTATAGGGGTGGGTTTGAAAACCACCCCTGCAAAAACTTTCAAAAGGAGTTTATGGGTAAAACAATAGTTATAAACAATGAAAGAATGGGGCAGGGGGAGAGCGAATTGACTACTCTTTTGATGGGGAATTTTTTAAGAAGCTTGATCAGCTCGGAGATAAAACCCGAGTTTTTGATCTTCTATGCCTCTGGGGTTAAGCTGGTCTCAGAAGGGTCTATTTATCTTGAAACCCTGACATCTTTAGAGAATCTGGGAATCCAGATACTCTCCTGCTCCACCTGCCTGAATTTTTATGAGCTTTCGGATAAGGTCAGAGTCGGGAAGAAAAGCAATATGGCAGAAATAGTATCGGTTCTGCTAAAATCGGAAGGAGCTATAACGACTTAGCTATGACTAAAAAAGAATATTTTGACAGGCATGCTCATAAATGGGACCAGCTCTGTCACTTGGAGACTGAAGATAAACTGAGAAAGCTCATCCAAAGCTTCAGACTCAGAAAAGGCTCACGGGTTTTGGATTTGGGATGTGGAACCGGGATTCTGTTTCCCCATATCCTGAAAGCCATTGGCAGAAAAGGCAGGGTTTTTGGTGTAGATTTGTCTGAACAAATGTTGCTGGAGGCAAGGAGAAAGTATCGGGCAGAAAATATCTTACTGATTTGTGCTCCTGCAGAGGATCTTCCTTTTCTGCCCGAATCCTTAGATTACGTAATTGCTTTTGCTTCTTTCCCTCACTTTGAAAATAAACCTAAGGCTGTCAGAGAGATCAGCCGGATTATGAAAAAGGATGGCAAATTCTTTATCGCTCATCTGTTGGGGAGGAAAGAGTTGCAGGAGCATCATCTTTCATCTGGAGACATCGAAGTTATGAAGGACATTCTGCCAACTAAAAAAGCTCTGAAAAAGATGTTGAAAAGGGAAGGATTCAAAAAGATACTTGTGGTAGACAAACCTTCCTTATACTTAGCCTGCGGGTCAAAATGAGAATCTCTGCAAAACAGATTAGCCTGAGCGGATTATTCATTTCTCTGGGCATAATTATCCCATTCCTTTTTCACCAGATCGGATTGGCCGGCAGAATTTTTTCACCCATGCATTTTCCGGTCTTTTTCGCTGGGATTTTAATCGGACCCCTGAGTGGTGCAATTGTTGGCTTTTTATCTCCGATCCTGAGTTTTTTTCTTACCGGAATGCCTCCCCCATATGCTGTCCCTTTGATGGCTTTTGAGCTTCCGGTTTATGGACTGACCATTGGATTGCTCGTCAGGCATCTCAAACTGCCTCTGATAGTCAACCTGCTGGTTTCGATGATTGCAGGAAGAATTGCATTTGCGCTTGGGATATTCATAATAGGTTCGTTTGTCAAACTGCCTGTGAGTTTTGCCACTTTCTTAGAAGCATCTTTTATCACTGGCCTTCCGGGAATTTTTCTTCAGATAATCATAATCCCTCTTTTAGCCATCAGGCTTAAGAGAATTCCAGTTTTTTCGGAATAGTTCTGAAACGACTTTAGAATAGTTCGTCTCAGAAAGTCAAAGAGTGGATCTAAAGATTTACACTCCATTGTCCGGGCCTTAAGCAGGATATATGCTTCATAACCCTTTATCCGATTAAGCTTTCCGCCATTTTTCCGAAAATAGAAGAATAGGGGGAGAAGAATATGAAAAATATCCAGAACGAGATCAAAAAAATCGAGAGGAAAGACTGGCATCTTTGGATTTTGACTTCCGGGGTCTTCTTGAGCCTGATTGCCTTCGTTCTGCTTCTGATTTTCTATTCGGATGTGAGAAGTTTATATGAAAAAGAGCTTTCCGATTATACATACAATCTTCTTTTTGTTGGATTTACAGGCATATCCCTTCTCTTCTTAGCTTACATTCTTTTTAAGGAAAAATCCCTAAAAAAGCTGAGCCATGAGCTTTACCAGGAAAAAGTTTTATCCCAGTCTCTGGAACAGCGTTTTCAGGAGCTCAAAGCGCTGTTTGAAGTAAGCACTTTGGTAAATTCGGAAATAGAGCTTCCAATGATTTTGGATATGATCTCCAAAACCCTGCTGGAATACCTGCAGACCGATAGATGCTCTGTTTTGCTTCTTGATAAAAAGAAAGAAAAGCTGATCTGTGTGTCCGCTCACGGAGAATCAAGTGAAAAGTTAAAGAATGTAGAGCTTAACCCGGATGAAAGCGTTGCTGGCTGGGTCTTGACTCACGGTGAACCACTACTTTTAGGAGAGGAATTGCAAGAGAATAAGTTCAAAAACTTTGTCTCCAAAGACGAAAAGATAACCTCCTCTTTATCTGTCCCCCTGAAGGTTAAAAATGAGGTTAAAGGCGTTTTGAACGTCTGTATGTTAAAAGGGGAAAGAAAATTCAATGAGGCGGACCTGAAATTGGTATCGATATTTGCCCAAGATGCAGCAGTTTCCATCGAAAAGGCAGAGTTATACCAGGAGGTAAAAAAACAGGCTGAAGTCCTGAAAAAAGCTTTGGAGGATTTGAAAAAGACCCAGGGGCAGCTAATCCAGTCTGAAAAAATGAGGGTGCTGGGAGACTTGGCAGGAGGCATAGTCCATGATTTTAACAATATCCTGGGAATCATAACCGGAAGGTCCGAGCTACTTTTGAAAAAAGCGAAGGAAGAAGAATTCATAAAAGGGCTGATGCTAATCGAGCAGGTGGCCAATGACGGAGCTGAGATAATCCGGAGATTAAGGGAGTATACTAAGATTGGGCAGGGATCTATCTTTATCAAGGCCGACCTGAATAAAATTCTCAGTCAGGTAGTGGAACTGACCAGTTTCAAGTGGAAAGACGAGGCACAAGCCAGGGGGATTAATATCAATATCGATATGGACTTAAAAGAAGTAAAGCCCTTTGCAGGGAACCCTTCGGAGATAAGGGAGATATTTGTCAACTTACTCTTGAATGCGGTTGAGGCTCTGCCTAAGGGAGGAAGAATCGTGCTGGGTACCAGTATGGAAGAAGGGTATGTCTCAGCCTGGGTGAGAGATGATGGAATTGGAATGAAAGAGGAGGTCAAATCGAAAATCTTTGAGCCTTTCTTCACTCTAAAAGGCGAAAAAGGAATGGGCTTAGGGTTAACTATCGTATCCGGACTAGTCACAAAGCATCAGGGAACTATAACAGTCGATTCAGAATCAGGTAAAGGGACTTGTGTCTGGGTCAAATTCCCGGTTTCCAGAAAAGTCCAGGAGGAAGTAGACGAAATAATGGTTATCGATTTCCAGCCAGCCAATATTCTGGTAATCGAGGATGAGAAAAATATGCGTGATATAATCCTGGAGATGCTAAGCGAACAGGGTCATTCAGTGACTTTAGCTGTGGACGGGAAACAGGGGATAGAATTTTTCAAAAAAGGAACTTTTGATCTGGTCCTCACTAACCTTTCAATGCCTGAAATCTCTGGCTGGGAAGTCGTCAGGCAGATCAAATCTGCAAATCCCTATGTCAAAGTGGCATTGATGACCGGGTGCGGAGCACAGACAAAGGAAGAAGACACTAAGGCTAAGGGAGTTGACTTTTTGATCTCGAAACCATTTAAAAAGAACCAATTACTCTTCGCTGTCTCTGAAGCCCTAAAAAAGAATAAGAGTTTTTTACCGGAAGTATACTTGACCGGCAAAAAGTCATAAAATTCTACATTTTGATATTTATATTTTATTGAAATACAAGATATTGTGTTTTTTTTCAATAAAATAAAAATTTTTCCTTGACATAATCTAATCTTTACGATAGAATGAATTTTGCAGAAAAAAAGAAAAATATTGGTGACTGCTCACCAATTTTTATCCATAAATTTTGACCAGTTGAATTAGATTTTTATACAGGGGAAACTATCCAATAATAAAGGCTTAGATATGAAAGTTGAGTTAATGGCTATAACGCCGCAGGCTGAAGATGTGATCGAAAAAGCCTGCCGCACCTGTTATCTGAGTTTTCATCGTTACGATCCTCCTTCCTCGACAGAAGAGCTGATTAAGAAGGTCATCCGAAAAGGGCACCATTCGGTCCTGGAGCATGCCCTGGCTACTTTCAGGATAAAAGGCGGTTCAAGGGTCTTTACCCACGAGATGGTCCGGCACAGGCTGATGTCCCCTTCCCAGGAAAGCCAGAGATATGTGGAATATGGCAAGACCAAGGAGTTTGAATTTGTGGTTCCTCCTACTGTCCAGAAAACCGCTTTTGTGGATAAATTCAAAAAAAAGGCTTTGGAGCTTAAAGATTTATATGAGGAAATGGTAAAAGCAGGAGTTCCTAAAGAAGATGCCAGATATATTCTGCCGAATGCCACAGTCTCGGAGATAGTAGTATCTGCCAATTTCCGGGAGCTCAGGCATATTTTCGAGGTTCGATGCGTGGAAAGGGCGCATTGGGAAATCCGGGAGATCTGTTTGGAAATGCTCAAAATAATGAAAAAACAAGCTCCCATAGTTTTCTGGGACTTCGTAATAGATGAGAAAAACAAAATAGCGCACCGTCAGGAGGGAATAGATGCAGGGGATAACTGACCTTACTCCCAACTCTCTTAAAGTCCTGGAGAGAAGGTATCTTAAAAAGGATGATCTGGGAAAGATAGTCGAGTCTCCGGAAGAGCTTTTCTGGAGAGTAGCTCTGACAATTGCCCAGGCAGAAAAAATCTACGGAGCCAATGATAGAGAAATAGACCGGTTAGCTCAGGAATTCTATTCCCTGATGAGTAAGCTGGATTTTCTACCTAACTCACCCACCTTGATGAATGCAGGAAGACCTTTGGGTCAGCTTTCAGCCTGTTTCGTGATACCGATCGAGGATACCATGGAATCGATCTTCGATGCAGTAAAAAATACTGCTTTGATCCATAAAAGCGGTGGAGGAACCGGTTTTTCTTTTTCCCGGCTGAGACCAAAAAACTCTGTTGTTGCATCCACCTCTGGAGTTGCTTCAGGTCCGATCTCCTTTATGAAAGTAATAAATGCTGCAACTGAAGCGGTAAAACAGGGAGGCACCCGTAGGGGTGCTAATATGGGAATTCTCAGAGTTGACCATCCGGACATCCTGGAGTTCATCTCCTGCAAGGACGATTTAAAAGAGCTTACCAACTTCAATATCTCGGTTGCAGCGACAGAAGAATTTATGAAAAAAGTCGAACAGGATGATTATTATGAATTGATAGACCCCCGTACCGAGAAACCATATTTCAAGGACGGGCAAACTGTAAAATACAGTGCTAAAGAGGTTTTTGATCGGATCGTAGACCATGCCTGGAAAAGCGGGGAGCCGGGAGTCATCTTCTTAGACCGGGTTAATCAGTCTAACCCTACCCCAAAGATCGGCAGAATCGAATCTACCAATCCCTGCGGGGAGCAGCCTCTTCTACCTTATGAAAGCTGCAACTTAGGCTCGATCAACCTCTCTAAAATGGTGAAGTCAGATGAGGGTAAGAATTCGATTGATTGGGACAAGTTAGAAAAAACCATAAGGGTTTCAGTTCACTTCTTAGATAACGTTATCGATGCCAATAAATATCCCCTTCCTCAGATCGAGGAGATGACCCGGGCAAACCGGAAGATAGGTCTGGGTGTCATGGGCTGGGCAGACCTGCTCCTTTTGCTGGAGATCCCTTACGATTCAGAACAGGCTCTGGAATTGGGCAGCCGGGTTATGGATTTCGTCCAAAAGGAATCACACCAGTATTCCTCCGAGTTAGCCGAGAAAAGGGGGAATTTCCCCAACTGGGAAAAGAGCATTTTTTACGACAAAAAAATACCTATGAGGAATTCCACAGTCACCACCATTGCCCCAGCTGGCACAATCAGCATAATAGCCGGATGTTCTTCCGGAATCGAGCCTTTATATGCGATTTCCTATGTCCGCACAGTTATGGACCAGACCAGGATGATTGAGGTCAATCCTATTTTCGAGAAAAAAGCCAAGGAGTTAGGATTTTACAGTGAAGAGCTGATGGAGAAGATAGCTGAAAAAGGATCTATCCATGACTTTTCAGAAGTACCAGAAGATTTGAAAGTAATCTATAAAACTGCGCATGATGTTTCCCCTGACTGGCACGT
>DATKKH010000141.1:0-8768 GCA_035543035.1 Terriglobales bacterium
AGATGCTCGGGTAAGAAACATTTCCAGGAGCAGCTGGTCTGTGGGGAGGTCAAGGTCGTGCTGGGCTTCTTTGAGGTAGTCTTTAAGATCAGGGATGTTCCTGTCCTGATACTGAGGCTCCCGGTCCATATCCTTTTTAGCCTTCTCGGTGCTCCACTTCTGGATGGTAAAGGCAAAACCCAGAAGATCGCTGGGCTGTCCATCCAACACGTTCTGCTTATCGCTGTAGGTTTTCAAATCTGCATAGACTTTGCCAATTGCCGGCAGGACCTCCCCATACTTTTTTTCAAGGTCGGGATTTTGGGCAAGAAATTGCTTGAATTCAGCTTCCTGTTTCAACTTGCGGTCAAGCAGATGAGTTTTCTTCAGTCCTTCTAACATCCCTTCATTGTTTTTCAAAGTGTTGGAATACCCCGCGATTTTATCGGCAAATTTTATGGCTAATTCCGGGCTTTCTTCTGATTTTGCATTCAGTAGCTTTAAAACTTCTTTTGCACTTTCTATCTGGAAAGGATACAGATGGTTCTGCCACATTTCTATCGAATAGGAGTCCCGGTAGCGGAAGGTATTCCCCGGGTATCCCATTATCATCGTATAAGAGCCCTCTTTATATCCCTTTAGTGAAATTGGCAGATATTTCTTGGGATGGTAAGGGACGTTTTTCTCGTTATATTCGGCCGGGTTCCCGTCTGGACCGACATAAGCCCTGAAAAACGAGAAATCACCAGCATGCCTGGGCCACATCCAGTTGTCTATGTCCCCTCCAAAACTGCCGATTGAGCTTGGCGGGGCATAAACTAATCGCACATCCTTGATCCGATCATAAGTAAAAAGATAATACTTGGTTCCGCTCAGTACCTCAACTACACTACACCTGGCCTTTCCGCCTTTTTCGCAGGCAGCAATAAGCTTTTTCTGGTTTTTTTCTATGGCTTTATACCGGTCAAGAGGCGATAACTTATCGCTTACTCCTTTGAGAGCTTCTTTGGTCACGTCTTTGAAGTCTTCAGTGATAAGGACCTGGTATCCCGGAGCCCGAATTTCGTCTTTCAGGGTTTTGGCTAAAAATCCGTTCTGGATGAAATTTTGTTCCAGCGTGCTACCTTGCTGTATAGCACCAAAGGCTACATGGTGATTGGTCAAAATCAGACCGTTGGGCGAGACAAAAGCACCGCTCCCCCCATCTATCTGAACCACTGCATCCTTCAGGTTATAGATCTGCTCAGCAGTCAGCTCCAGACCCTTTGCCTTCATCTGATCGAAGGGAAGAACGTTTAGCTGATCCAGCATCCACATCCCCTCTTCGGCGATGACTTGAGGAACCAGCATCCAGAATAGTACCAGCCCGGCCAACAAAACTGCTAACTTCGAGCGCATCTCTCTTCCTCCTTTTTAGAAGATTGTTTTGTGAAATTTGTTGCCTCAGCTCTCTTTTTAATAACAAATTAAATCTTCGAATCTCTATTTAATTAATTCCATTCTTAAAGTCAAGCATTATGCTAAAAGTTATGTCAATTCAGAGAAATAAGGTGTTATTTCAGTTCATTTTCAACTTCTTCTTAAACTAGCATACGTTTGACCCAGACTGCTGGTTCCGCTTATTTAAGAATAAATCTTGAGAGACAAATCAGTGAGTTTTCCCAGCCTCTTTTTACTTGCAATCTAGCGGAGAAATTTTATCTTGAAGAGAAGAATTGGTGGAGACAGGCTCCACCCCTGCGCGACTTGCAATAGGTCAGACATTCTTGTCTGACCATGGTTACAACGTCTTACATAGTGGCCTGAAACCTCTGCTAACCGGATAAAAGGAGTTAAAGATGTCAGTTTCAATTGGTTTGAAAGGTAAGCTGTCCTTGATCACTGGTGCCTCCAGGGGAATAGGAGCAGCCAGTGCCCTGCTTTTTGCCAGTGCAGGCTCTGACCTGGTCATAAACTATTTCAGAAATAAAAAGGAGGCTGAAAAAGTCAGTCGAATGGCTGAAAAGATGGGAGTAACTGCTGAAATCTATAAAGCTGACGTCTCCTCAAAATCACAGTGCGACAGGATGGTCGATTTTACCCTGAAGAAATTCGGAAGAATAGACATCCTGGTAAATAACGCCGGGATTTGGAAATATGCGCCTATCGATAAGATGACTGACTCACGGCTGAAAGAAACTTTGAGCCTTAATTTAGAAGGCGTATTCTATCTGACGACCAGAGTAGTCCCCATAATGAAAAAACGAGGCAGCGGGAACATCATCAATATCTCCTCCACAGCCGGACAAAGAGGCGAGTCTAAGCACTCACATTATGCTGCCACCAAGGGTGCAGTTCAAAGCCTGACCAAATCTCTGTCGACCGAGCTGGCCCCTTACCACATCAGAGTCAATTGCGTTGCCCCGGGATGGGTGGACACTGATATGAGCCACAGCTCTTTGATCGGAAAAGACCGGAAATGGATTTTAGACCAGATACCTCTGGGCCGGGCAGCCGAGCCGGAGGAGATAGCCGGAGCCATTTTGTTTTTGGCCTCGGATTTGTCCACCTTCATCACGGGCGAGATCATCAACGTCAATGGTGGTGCAGTTCTCTGCGGATAGAGCCCAGGAGTATAAGCCATTGGGTTTATTAGGCTGACAAAGATATAGTCGATTTTCTCATCTGCCTTACTCAAGCCATCATTGCGAAGAAATCTGCCTATCTTAATGGATTGCTTCGTCGTTCCGCTCCTTCGGGACTCCTCGCAATGACATAGAAGACTGTAAACCTCAGGTTATAGCACGACTTCCCCCGGATTAGAGCAACCTGCCCAGGTAAATTTTGTCTCAATGGTGTCGATAAAGAAAAGAGAATCTATTTAGTCTTTAATTCTCTCAAATGGAAATATCCGGATGGAGATAATCAACAACCGGTATCGGGTTATTAGAAAGCTTGGCGAGGGGGGGATGGGGTCTGTCTACCTGGTAGAAGATTCCTCCGAGAATAACAAGCAGATTGCCCTCAAGACTATCAAACCGGACAAACAGGTCCTTCCTGCACTTGAAAGATTCAAAAGCGAGTTCAAATCCCTGACCGAATTGCGCCATCCCAATCTGGCCGAAGTGTATGACTTCGGGGTTATCCGGAAATCTTCCTCTGAGGAAGAAGATGAATATTTCTTCACCCTGGAATATGTAGAGGGAAAAGACCTTTTCGAAGCCACAGAGAATCTTTCCTATGATGAGCTTTATGAACTAATAGTCCAAATCTGCAGGGCCTTGGAATACGTGCATTTGAGAGGGGTATTGCATAACGACCTCAAGCCGGAAAACATTCTGGTAAAGAGCCCGGACAAGGGAAAGTCCCTGGCAAAACTCATGGACTTTGGTCTGGCCGAGGAAAAACCGACTGCCGGCAAGATAAAGGGAACTGCGCATTATCTTGCCCCGGAGATAGCCTCAGGCAAACCCCCGACCCGATTGACGGATTTGTATTCCCTGGGAGTAGTTTTATATCAGGTGGCTTCCCGGAAGCTGCCCTTTGAAGGGAATTCCCCGATAGAGATTCTGAAAAACCAGATTGAGCAGGAACCTGTTCCTCCCCAGAGAGTCAAGCCCAATGTTCCTGACTGTCTCCAGACCATTATCCTGAAGCTTCTCTCCAAGAATCCGGAAAACCGCTACCAGAGAGCTTCCGAAGTGGTGGAGGCAATAAACTCGCTGGCTCACAAGGACTTTCAGATAGATCTCCAGGACGCAGAGCAAAGCTACCTCCTGAGCGGCAAACTAATCGGCCGGCAACAGGAGATCTCCCTGTTTCAGGAACAGATTAAAAAGCTGCTCAAAGATAAAACCGGAGGTTTTCTTTTAATCCGCGGAGAAAGCGGAATCGGAAAAACCAGACTGTTGAACGAGTTCAAATACCAGATTCAGCTGAACAAGGTGAATTTCTTCTCCGGGAAATCTTCTTCTGAGGGCGGCACCCCTTACCAGCCGATTATGGAAGTCCTGAAAGAGATATTCCCTTTGCTTCCTCCAGAATCGGTCAGGAAACATTCCTGGGTTCTGCAAAAGCTCATACCGGAATCGCTGCCCTCTGTTCAGGAATTTGAGCAGATCAGGCTCAATCCGGAACAGGAGAAGCTCAAACTCTTCGACGGGGTTACTCAGCTTCTTCTTGAATTCAGCGAATCCAGCCCTGCCGGTTTCAGCTTTGACGACCTTCAGTTAGCTGACCAGGCAACCTTAGAGCTGTTAAGCTATATCTGCAGGAATATCAAAACCTACCCCGTGCTCTTTTTGGGAGCTTTTCAGCCGAACGAGCTGGATGCAGAAAAAGGGACTGACTTTTTTGAAAACGAAATCAGCGAATTGAAAGGCGAGGGCTTATTGAGCGAGATTCGCCTGGAAACCTTTGAAATTCAGGAGATAGACGAGCTTCTCCGCTCCAGGCTGGGGATCGATTCTCTACCCCCCGGCTTCAGCCAGAAATTAAAAGAGCTGACCGGAGGAAATCCCTTTTTTGTCCAGGAGGTAATGAAAGCCGTTATCGAGAAAAAATCGATTTCCAAAAAAGACCTTTACTGGTCACTGGAGAAATTCGATTTTACCGAATTGCAGATTCCCCGGACCTTGAAAGGGGTTCTCTCGGAAAAGGTCCAGCAATTAGAGTCCGAACCCCTGTCCATTGCTCGCACTCTGGCGGTTTTCAACCGGCCGGTGGATCTGGAACTTTTGCAGAAAGCACTACAAAAACAGTCCAGCGTATTTCTGCCCGGACTTGACTCCTTGCAGAAGATGGAAATCATCAAGGCAGAAAAAGAAATTGGACCTGAGCTTTTTTCCTTCACCAATGCCCAGATCCGCGAGGTGATCTACGAGCAGATGGATCCCGAATCGAAATCGGAAATTCACCTAGCAATTGGTCTTCTGTTAGAAAACCTTTATGGTTCCAGCCGGTGCGAACATCCGGAGGAATTAGCTTATCATTTCAACAACTCCGAAGATAAGAAAAAAGCTTTAAATTACTCACTTTTAGCCGGAAGGAGAAGCAACAAAATATCTGCCAACAACGAAGCCTGCAAGTTCTTCGAAAATACGCTTCCCCTTCTGAAGCAGAAAAAAAATAACCGGGTCGAAACCAGGGTTTACGAGAACTTGATCGAGCTCTACCAGCGAATTGGCCAGTTCGACCTGGCTATCCGGAAGTTCGAGGAGTTGGAAAAAATCACTTCTGATCCTCGCAAAAAAGCCAACGCCTTTGAGAAAATCGGGATGGTCTATGAGAAAAAAGGCGAGTTCGACCTCGGGTTAGAGCATTTGAAAAAAGGGATCGGATGTCTTCAAGCAAACGAAAATTCACGGGAAATGGCCAGGCTTTATTACGACTCCGGATTTGTACACAGCCGCAAAGGAGAGTTCGATCAGTCAAGAGAATTTTACGATAAAGCCCTGGCGATCTTAAAAGATAAAACTGATCAGATCTCTCAAAAGGAGATCGGAAAGCTGTTTAACGCTACCGGGGTAGTTCACTGGTACCAGGGGAAATATGACCAGGCAGTCGAATATTACCAGAAGTCCATCGAGATTTTCCAGAAGCTCAAAGAGGAGCAGGAACTCTCTTCCCCCCTGAATAATCTGGGCAACATCTGTTTTGATCGCGGAGATATTGACCGGACAATCGAATACTATCAGAAAAGTCTGGCCCTACGCGAAAAAATCGGGGACATCAATGCCATGGCCGGCTCCTACAACAATCTTGGAAACGCCTACTATAAGAAGGGTAACTATGCTGAGGCGATGAGAAATTACAAAAGAAGCGCCTCGATTTATACGCGCATTGGAGCCCGTTCTTCTTTGATAATCCCCCTGAGCAATATTGCCAATATAAGCCTGGAACAGTCAGACTATCGCTCTGCCCTGGAATATAACCAGAAATGTATGGAGATGTCCGAAAAAGTCGGAGCTCTGGTGGGTCTGGCGATCAATACCCACAACCAGGGATGCATCTATCAGCTTCTGAATGCCCTGGATAAGGCAATCGAGCTTTCCCACAAAAGTTACAGCATAAAGTGCAAACTGAAAGATACTTTTGGCAAGGCTGGGACCTTCACTTTGTTAGGTGACATTTACCGGATCAAAGGGGAATGGTTCAAATCGGAAAAATTCCTTCAAAAAGCTATTAAGATCTACCAGGAATTAAACAGCAAGCCGGGAGAGGCTGAGGCATTGAAATCCTGGGCAGAGCTTAATTTGGAAACGGGAAATTATTCCCTGGCTTTTGAGCTCTTGAAAAACGCACTCAAGCTGGCAGAGGAGTCCCAGGATGTATCTCTGATCCTCGTCTCTCATCTGGTTCTGGGAAAGGGCAAGCTGAAAGCCCGGCTTGCCAACTGGAATCTGGAGAATTTCACCTGGGAAGAAATAGAAAAAGACCTGAAAACCGCTCTGGACAAAGCGGAGTCGCTTCAAAAACCAGAGCTGCAGTGGGAGATCACCTCGGTTTTGGGAGATCTTTATCAGACCCAAAGAAAATACACCTCCGCCACTAAATTTTATAAAAAATCAATTAACCTGTTGCGCGAGATTTATACCAAAGTGCCGGAGGAGTACAGGGGCTCCTACCTTGCCGAACCAAAAAAAATGCAGTTAAGAAAGGAAATAGCTTCCTTAAAAGAAGAACTTAAAACCCAGAACAAGGCTTTAATTGGAATAAACTGAAGAGCTGATCAAAAATAGAATCAGGATTTAGCGATGTCAAATTCGTCTCTAAAAAAGAAAAGTACTTCCTCCACTTACGAAGGGGCCGAGGTCTTCAAATTAATGGAGACCGACCTGCAGGAAGCTGAAAAATGGGCTTTGGAGCTGGAGAAAATCAGGCAGAGCAGCTTCCATGACCAGTCCCTGAGAAAGCTGCTGGAGATCAGCAATGCCATGAACTCCAATTTGAAGCTGGACCGTCTGCTGGCTTACGTGATGGACCAGGTCATCGAGATGACCAGGGCAGAATACGGGTATCTGATCTTTTTGAAAAAAGATGGCGGGCTGGAGTTCAAAGTAGCACATAATTTAGCCAAAGAGGAGATCGAGAGCGCCGAATTCGAGATCAGCCGGAGTGTGATCCGGGAAGTAATTGAAAACCAGAAAACTGTCTTTCTGCAGAATGCTTCACAGGAGGAGCGATTCAAAAACAAACACAGCATTCTGGATTTACAGCTCAAGTCCATTTTAAGCGTTCCTTTAAAGATTAAGCAGAAGTCGTTAGGTTTAATATACTTGGAGAACAGATCAATCGTCGGGATGTTCACTCCTGACCAGGTAGAGCTATTAGAGGTTTTTGCCAACCAGGCAGCCACAGCCATCGAAAATGCCCAGCTCTTCGAGCTGACCGACGAGAAACTCCAGAAAAAAGTTCACGAGCTTTCAGCTATTAACGAGGTCATATCTACTATCAGCCGGACAATGGACCTCAAACTGATCCTGAACGACGTTCTCAGAATAATCAAACAAATTACCAGGGCTGATTATATCGACATTCACCTGCATAAAGGGAACAAACTTGTCTGGGGAGCTTCTCAGGGAGTTGAGCCTTCGCTCCAGGAGAAAATCAGCGTTTTAGATCCGGATGAGCCGGGAGTTAAAAAGCTGCTGGATCCCTCTAATTGGTTCGTAAGTAAAAAGCCTTCAGACGAAAAAAACCTTATGACTTCAGTGGCTGAGGCACTGGGAATCCAGTCTTATCTTTGTTTCCCCCTTAAATCCAAGGAAAATCTTATAGGATTGGTAACCCTGGGTGGAAAAGAGCCCGACCACTTCAGCCAGGAAAATATAGAGCTCCTTTCAGCTATCGCTAGTCAAGTCGGGGTGGGAATAGAAAACGTTCAGCTCTATGTTAAAGAAACAAACAAAGCCAGACGTTTAAGAGTGATTAACCAGATCGGGTTGAAAATCACCTCGATTCTGGATATCGAGAAGGTTTTGGAAGAAGTGATCAGGCTTCTTTATGCAGAGCTTGGCTATTATGCCGTGACTATCGGGTTAATCCAGCAGAACAAGATTATAATAAAATCAATGTATGAGGATGACAAGGAGAAATATAGCATTCATAATCACAGCTTGAGCATAAAAGATAATAGTGTTATGGGCTGGGTGGCTGAAAGTAACCGCACCCTGCTGGTGGAGGATGTCAGCACCGATCCACGCTATCGTCACTTCAAAGGTTTAAGCGAGACTAAGTCAGAGCTGGCAGTTCCGATTGAGCTACAAGGGAAAGTGCTTGGAATTCTGGATGCGCAGAGTAACAAAGCAGGTAGTCTTGACGAGGAAGACCTGCAGCTGCTGCAATCGGTTGCTAATCAGACCGCCGTCGCTCTGGAAAATGCCAGGCTCTACGCTACCAGTGAAAAGAAAATTCAGGAACTACAGGTTTTAAACAACGTGGCCCGGGTGGTGAACTCGACTTTGGATCTGGATCAGCTTCTGGAGCATATTTACAAACAGTTGACCCTGGTGATTAATTCCCCATCCTATTATGTGGCTTTATATGATGAAAAAAACGAAAGTTTGAATTTCGAGATCTTGATCGATGAGGGAAAACAGTTTCCAAAGACCATCACCCCTTTAGGCGAGGGAACCGTGAGTTACATTATCCGGACCAAAAAACCCCTGCTCATCCATGATCTCGAATCTGACGTAAAAGAGCTTCCTATTAAGATCGAGACGATTGCCACGGGAAACAAAAAGATTACCTCCTCCTGGATGGGCGTTCCGATGATGTCCGGCGAAAAAGCCTTAGGAGTCTTGGCCGTA